>NZ_JAXKVV010000022.1:0-57145 GCF_034296135.1 Aureibaculum koreense | reverse complement strand
GCTACAAGATAAAATTACTGAGATGGTAAACCAACTAACTCCTGAACTTATAAAATCTATCACCAGTTATCAATTATACACTAAAACATTTTTTGAGTATTTTTAAATCAGAAATGGTATAATTCAAATGGTCAGAGAAATCAACTCCGGGCAAGAGAGCATTGCCTTTAAAAGATTTGGTGGGAATTAGTTGTTGCGATTCCATTAACGAGGTAATCTCCTCACTAAATTTGCCACTGTCCTTATGTTGAACTACCGTTATAAAATTTGCTTTGTTTCCATACATCAAACTCATTCCTGAAATCGGATATTCTTGTGAGTCTGGTTTATCATTATAATATCCAATCATTTCCAAGCAAATCATTCCCTTTACGGGAATTTTACTCTCAAAAAGATAATTGGCATGAATATAACTGCCCATTTGTTCTGTTCTAAAAAAAGGAGGTTCTTCTAAGGTGTATGCTACAAAATCTATTCTGTATTTGAGGTTCTCTTTGGCTAAAAGTCGAGCCAATTCCAGTAAACCTGCTACACCGCTAGCATTGTCATCAGCACCTTGTTGATTGCCAAAAACATCGTAATGGGCACCAATTATGATACGTTCTTTATTTTCTATTCCAATTGAACCTATTACATTTTTATATACGTTTCCATCAACATCATATTTTTGATACCCAGTAGAATCACATACTTTTTGAAGCCCTGATTTGATATAACCGGCAACACTATCAAGTGTATGAATATTTTTATAATTTCTAGTTTTTTTTGTGTTGGTAATATTGATTAAATCATTATTGATTCGCAAGGTATCAGCAAAAACCAATTCTTTTTTGGTTTTATCTTGCGAATGTGTACAGCTAAAGGAAATGATTAGCAAAAATATAATTAGTAGATTTTTCATTTTCACTTTTTTTACTTACAAATATAGGTAGTTAAACTAAACCAAATGTTACGGTATTTAATCCATATCTCTATAATTATTTTACCTATTTTTGTAAGCTATTACAAACAAACACTTAATGTCTGAAGAAAAAAAATCACTCAATTTTTTAGAGCAAATAATAGAAGAAGATTTGGCCAATGGTCTTGACAGAGACAAACTGCATTTTCGGTTTCCACCAGAACCAAATGGGTATTTACATATTGGTCACGCTGCTTCAATCTGCCTAAATTTCGGGTTAGGATTAAAATATAACTCCCCGGTTAATTTGCGTTTTGACGATACCAATCCCGCCAAAGAAGAGCAGGAATATGTTGACGCTATTAAAAAAGACATACAATGGTTAGGGTTTGAATGGGCAAATGAATTATACTCTTCAGATTATTTTCAGCAATTGTACGATTGGGCTATAAAGTTGATTAATGATGGTTTGGCTTATGTGGACGATCAACCGTCAGTGAAAATCGCCGAGCAAAAAGGCACACCCACGGAAGCTGGCACCAATAGTCCGAACAGGGACAGACCTATAGAAGAAAACCTAGAACTTTTCGAGAAAATGAAAAATGGCGAATTTCCAGAAGGTTCTCATGTACTACGTGCAAAAATAGATATGGCTTCGCCGAATATGCACATGCGTGATCCAATTTTGTATCGTGTATTAAATAGAAAACACCATAGAACTGGAGCTACTTGGAGCATTTATCCAATGTATGATTGGGCTCACGGACAATCGGATTATATTGAGCAAATCTCCCATTCGCTATGTACATTGGAATTTAAAAGTCACCGGCCACTATACGATTGGTGTTTAGATCAAATTTGTTCTGGTGACGATTTACGCCCAAAACAACGTGAATTTGCCCGACGTAATTTGAGCTATACCGTAACGAGCAAACGTAAGTTGTTGCAATTGGTAGAAGAAGGGCACGTAAATGGCTGGGACGATCCGCGTATGCCCACCATTTCTGGATTGCGTAGAAGGGGCTATACCCCAAACGCCATCAGAAAATTTAGTGAAGTTGCCGGAATTTCAAAACGTGATAATGTTACGGATGTAGCGTTATTGGAGTTTTGCATAAAAGACGATTTGAACAAAACAGCACCACGGGTTATGGCAGTATTGAATCCTGTAAAGGTGGTTATTACCAATTATCCTGAAGGAAAAGAAGAATGGCTAGAAGCAGAAAACAATCCAGAAGACGAAAATGCTGGCAGTAGGAAAGTTCCTTTTTCGAGAGAAATCTATATTGAAAAAGAGGATTTTAGAGAAGAAGCCAACAAAAAATTCTTTAGGTTAAAATTAGGAAAGGAAGTCCGGTTAAAAAATGCGTATATCATTAAAGCGGAATCGGTTGTGAAAGATGACAACGGCGAAATAACCGAAATACATTGCACTTATGATCCTTTAAGCAAAAGTGGTAGCGGCACTGAAGAAAGTCAACGTAAGGTTAAGGGTACTTTGCATTGGGTATCCATACCCCATGCGATAAAAGCGGAAGTGCGTTTATATGACAGATTGTTTAATGACGAAGCTCCAGACTCACATAAAGACAAGGATTTTAAGGAGTTTATCAACCCGAATTCATTGGAAATTATAAATGCTTTTGTAGAACCTAGTTTAAAAACGGCAAAGGTATTGGACAGATTCCAATTTCAACGTTTAGGTTATTTCTGTGTGGATAGTGATAGTACTGCTGAATACTTAGTTTTTAACAGAACCGTGCCTTTACGTGATAGTTGGGCCAAGATAGAAGCCTCCCCCTAGCCCCCTCCAAAGGAGGGGGAACTCGCGGTTTATACATTTGGAAATTGCCATTTCCTATTAAAAAGATAAAATAAATTGAAACCTTGATAGCAATTGGTATAAAATCTACATAGCACATTGAAAATCATAGAACAAATAAAACTTCCCATAAAAGCGGAAATGGAATTCTTTGAAGACAAGTTCAAAGCTTCTATGATTTCGAATGTACCTTTATTAAATAGGATTACACATTTTATTATACGCCGAAAAGGGAAACAAATGCGGCCCATGTTCGTTTTTTTAGTTGCAAAAATGGTTTCCGGTGGTAAAGTAAACGACCGCACTTATCGCGGAGCATCTTGTATTGAACTGATTCATACTGCAACGTTGGTGCATGATGACGTTGTTGATGATAGCAATCGAAGACGTGGATTTTTCTCTATAAATGCCTTATGGAAAAATAAAATTGCCGTTTTGGTTGGTGATTTTTTACTCTCTAAAGGGGTTCTACTTTCCATAGACCATGGCGATTTTGACATTCTAAAACTAATTTCCGTAGCCGTTCGCGAAATGAGCGAAGGCGAATTATTACAAATTGAAAAAGCAAGAAAGCTAGACATTACGGAAGATGTTTATTTCGAAATTATCCGTCAAAAAACTGCAACGCTAATAGCCGCCTGTTGTGGAATCGGTGCTGCATCCGTAAATGCCACACAAGAGGAGGTTCAAAAAATGAGAAAATTTGGTGAAATAATCGGTATCGCATTTCAAATAAAAGACGATCTTTTTGATTATTCTGATGGGAAGATCGGCAAACCAACAGGTATTGACATCAAGGAGCGTAAAATGACCTTACCGCTCATTTACACCATGAATACTTGCTCTGAAAAGAATAAAAAATGGCTCATCAACTCAATAAAAAATAAAAACAAGGATAAAAAACGTGTTAAAGAGGTTATTGATTTTGTAAAGGATAATGGTGGCATTGAATATACCATTAAAAAAATGAAAACCTACCATAAAGAAGCAATTACTATTTTAAATTCCTACCCTGATTCTCCATACAAAAAATCACTAACTGAAATGGTTAATTATGTAATTGATAGGAAGATATAATTGGCCCTTGCATTTCTTCACATATTTAACTCCAAACACTTCAAAATATAATTTTTACAGTAAATAATTAATTTTCTTGTCAATTCGGAACGAAATTTGATAGGTTTCTATCAATCGTCGCTATAAAAAGAAATACTATTAATAATTTCAAAATATATTCTTATGCGAAAATTTGCATTTCTTTCTTTGGCAATTTTATGTTTGAATTGTGATGACATTCAGTTTTCTGGTAATAATGAAATAAATAACGATAACGAGTTTGTTATAGACCCCGAAAATCAAAATTTTGGTGCGGAAGGCTCTTTTTGCTACGGATTTTCTGAGCCCACTACGGGTAATAAAGCCGATATTGAAATCCCTTCAACGTTTCCAGGGTCCTTAGATCTTTCCTCTTTTTTACCACCAATCGGCAATCAAGGCAAACAAGGTTCTTGCGTGGCATGGGCAACAGGATATTATCTAAAGGGATATCAGGAAAACGTTGAAGATGCAAATAATAGCATACAAAATCCTAACAATTTATTAAGTCCCGCATTTATTTACAATCAAATTAAGGTAGCTGACTGCGATAGTGGTTCTCAAATACCAAGTGCTTTGGAACTTATTTCTGATACAGGAATTGTTACATTAAGTGAAATGCCCTACAATGAAAATGAATGCCAAACTCAGCCAACCGAAACACAAATTAATTTAGCAGAAGAAAACAAAATCATGTCATTTTCTTATTTGGATGGTGATACCCTGTTCAATCAGGCTAAAGCATTTTTAAATAAAAATCAACCGATTGTTATTGCCATTTCTATTGACCGAAATCATTTTGGAAAAATAGATGCTAATGGTGACGCTGTTTACAGAGAGTTTGAAAATGCTGACGGATCACACGCTATGTTGGTTGTTGGTTATGACGATGCAAAAAATGCCTTTAAAGTGGTGAATTCATGGGGAGAAAGCTGGGGCAATAATGGGTTTGTTTGGATAGATTACAAAGCCTTTGAAGATGTACTGGACACAGGCTCCGATTTCAAAATTTTATGCGAGGCTTGGGTTACAGAGGATGTTATTTCGGTTAGTATTTAATTACAAACCTTACAATCTTCTTTACTCTTAATTTCTCCAACTAATTTACCTTTATCATTCAATTCGTAACCACAGCAATCCATAAACCCTTGGGCAATCATTTTTCTAGCACGTTGTATTTGCGATTTTACGGTGGGTAAAGGCACTTTTAAAAATTTAGCTATTTCTTGTTGCTTATATCCCTGAATATCGGCCATAAAAAGTGGATCTCTGTACTTTTTATCTAAATTAGTTATGATTCCGTATAGACAATCATGTTCGGAATGTTCATAGAATTCTACCGTATGGCTATCGTTATCTTCAATATCCAATTTGGCAATATCATTATCAATCGAAAAATGATTTTTTTTAGTAGCTCTAAAATAATCAGTAATAGTATTGTTTGCCACAGAAAAAATCCAAGACTTTATTTTATCGATGTCTTTTACATTCGATATTTTGGTATGTACTTTTATAAAAACCTCTTGTAATAAATCATCAGCAATGCTTTCATCTATAACTTTAGACAAAACAAATCGTCTCAAATTTTCCGAGTATCTGTTCCAAATAATTTTTGTGTCTGTCATAAGCCCATCCCCAACCTTCCCCAAGGGAAGGGAGTTCAATTTTGGTTAAAATTTATATTTTCCTTTAAAGTTTAAATCCTTTCTTTCAATTGCAAATTCCTTCTCAAAGAAGATTGCTGATTTTTTATACCCCAATATTCCCCTCCCTTAGGGAGGGGCTAGGGGTGGGCTCATTAACAATTACAACCTGAACAGGTGCAATTCTCGCACGTACAATTTGTACAAGTTCCGTCTTTACATCCTTCACAGTTGCAGGTACATTCTCTATTTCTCATATTATTAAATTTTAAGGTTAAACTTCTTTTTACATCTATTAGACGTAAAGAAGTTAAAAAAGATGCACTTTTAAGCTAAATTTTTTGGAGTGGACATTTCAAGCAGCTCATCCATAAAACCTCTACTGTTGGAGAGTCTTGGCACTTTATGCTGTCCACCTAACTTATTTTTTAACTTCAACCAATTGTAGAATAGTCCCGCTTGGGCTTGGTGAACTTTTGGCATGGTCAATGTCATGTCATTATAGCGTTTGGCTTCATAATCTGAATTGATGGACTTTAATGAATTGTCTAATAGCTCAGTAAAATAATCAATATTTTTTGGTGCTTTTTTAAACTCTATCATCCATTCATGTGAGCCTTGTTTTTTGCCGTCCATAAAAATAGGGGCAACCGTATAATCAACAACTATGGCGTTGGTCTTTGCACAAGCTTGTTTTAAGGCCTCTTCTGCATTTTCGATAATTAATTCCTCACCAAAAACATTGATATAATGTTTGGTTCTTCCCGTAATTCTTATCCGAAAAGGATTTAACGAAACAAATTTAACGGTGTCGCCAATTAAATATCTCCACAAGCCAGCATTAGTTGTAATTACAATGGCATAATTTATATTTAACTGTACCTCTTCCAACGGAATGGCTATTGAATCTTCACCATTGAACTCCGACATGGGAATAAATTCATAAAAAATGCCATAATCCAACATTAACAGTAAATCTAACGAATTATTTTCATCTTGTAGGGCGAAGAAACCCTCCGAAGCATTATAGGTTTCGTAATATCTAAAATCTTTTTTAGGAATTAACTTTTTATATTGCTCCCGGTAAGGATTAAAATTTACCCCACCATGAAAATAGACTTCTAAATTCGGCCACACCTCTAAAATATTATCCTTTCCTGTTTTTTCCAATACCGCATTTAACAATACCAACATCCATGAAGGCACACCCACTAAACTTGTAATATTTTCATTTATGGTTTCATTTACTATGGCTTCCATCTTTGCTTCCCACTCACTCATCAAGGCAACCTCTGACTTAGGCGAAGAACTAAAATCGGCCCAAAAAGGCATATTTTCAATTATTATTGCAGATAAATCTCCGAAATAGGTGTTATTATCTTCATAAATTGCACTACTCCCTCCTAAGCGTAATCCTCGACCATTGAACAATCCTGCATCTTCATTATTATTGATATAAAGTGCCAACATATCTTTTCCTGCCTTTAAATGACAGTATTCTAATGCCTCTTGACTTACTGGAATAAACTTACTTTTTGCGTTGGTAGTGCCACTAGATTTAGCAAACCACTGAATTTGCGTTGGCCAAAATAGATTTTGCTCCCCTTTTCTTGCTCGTTCAATTAAAGGCTCAAATGTTTCGTATTGTTGAATTGGAACTTGTTCTCTAAAAGTTTGATAATTATAAATCGAGCTAAAGTTATACTGCTTACCAAACTCCGTGTTTTTAGCAGTTTCAACTAGGCGAATTAACAACTCGTGCTGAACATCAATAGGATATTTTAAGAAAAGCTCCATTTGGTGCTTTCTCTTTTTTAAAAACCAAGAAATAACCGTATTAAATAGTGGTAACATTTTCTAAATTTCTATATGATGTTTCATATATTTGGACAATAAAAGTACGATTTTTCTTCGTACTGAAATTAAAATTATCAAATTATGGCTAAAGTGGGAATTATTATGGGCAGCAATTCAGACATGCCCGTGATGCAAGATGCAATTACAATACTGCACGAATTTAATATAGATACCGAAATTGATATTGTTTCAGCACATAGGACTCCAGATAAATTGTATGATTATGCAAAGAATGCCCACGTTCGTGGAATTCAGGTAATTATTGCTGGTGCAGGAGGTGCCGCCCACTTGCCTGGTATGGTGGCTTCTATGAGTCCGTTGCCTGTTATTGGTGTGCCCGTAAAATCAAGTAATTCTATCGATGGTTGGGATTCTGTTTTGTCCATTCTTCAAATGCCAGGTGGTGTTCCAGTCGCGACAGTTGCACTAAATGGAGCAAAAAATGCAGGAATTTTAGCCGCTCAAATTTTAGGAAGTACTGATAAAAAAGTTCAACAGACTATTATTGATTATAAAGAAGGGTTGAAGGTTAAAGTTGAGAAAGCGGCTGAAGCAATAAATTTTAAAAATCAAGAAAAAAATTCCAAATAATAAAACACAAATTGCAAGCACCAAATTCCAAAAAAAACCAATAAAATGTCAAAAAAAGTTTACGATTTAGAGGAAAGAACATATCTTTTTGCAAAAAATTGTAGGCTTTTATTATACAAATTGCCTAAAACATCTGCCAATTATCAAGACTCCAAGCAATTGATAAAATCTTCTGGATCAGTTGCTGCAAATTATATTGAAGCTAATGAAAAACTAGGTGATAAAGATTTTAAATTCAGGCTTAAAATTTCCAGGAAAGAAGCCAAAGAATCAATATTATGGCTAAGGCTTTTAAAAGATTTAAACGAACCTTTTGACGATAAATTAGCAGATTTAGTACAAGAAGCAGACGAACTAAGAAAAATACTTTCAACCATCATCAATAAATCGTAGTTCTATTGGAATTTGGAATTTTTTTATTGATTTTTAACTTTTACTTTATGAATCCACTATTACAACCCTTCAACACTCCATATTCCACCGCACCTTTTTCTAAAATTGAAAATAAACATTTTAAACCCGCTTTTGAGGAGGCTATTAAAAGAGCGAAAGCAGAAATTGATGAAATAACAGATAACTCAGAAGCTCCAACGTTCAAAAACACTATTGAAGCGTTAGACTTTTCAGGCTACACATTAGATAGATTATCATCCATTTTTTTTAATTTGAATTCAGCCGAGACCAATGATGAAATTCAAAAAATAGCCCAAGAAGTTTCACCAATGTTATCTGAATTTTCAAATGATATACGATTGAATGAAAAATTATTCAATCGTGTAAAATCGGTTTATGATGATAAAGAAAATTTAGATCTTTCTATTGAACAAGCCACACTTTTAGATAAAAAATACAAGAGTTTTGCAAGAAATGGTGCGAATCTGAATGATACTGACAAAACTAAATTAAGGGAAATTGACAAAAAATTATCAAAACTCTCCTTACAATTTGGAGAAAATGTATTGGCTGAAACCAATGCATTTCAGTTGCACTTAACCGATGAAAACCAACTCAAAGGATTACCAGATGGAGCAAAAGAAGCTGCAAAAATGACCGCTAAGGAAAAAGGTTTGGACGGTTGGGTAATTACGTTGGATTACCCAAGTTATATTCCTTTTATGACGTATGCTGATGATAGATCGTTGCGAGAAAAATTAGCCAAAGCGTTCGGAGCAAGGGCTTTTAAAAATAACGAACATGATAACCAGCAAATCGTATTGGATATTGTAAAACTCCGTTATGAAAGGGCTAACTTACTAGGCTATAAAACCCATGCCCATTTTGTGCTGGAAGAACGTATGGCGGAAAACCCAGAAAAAGTATTGTCTTTTTCAAATGATTTGTTGGAAAAAGCAAAACCTGCCGCCGAAAAAGAATTCAAACAACTTTCTGAATTCGCAAAAAAAGATGGAATCAAACTATTACAAAAATGGGATGGTGCTTATTATTCAGAAAAACTAAAAAAACAGTTATTTGATTTAGATCAAGAGGCTTTAAAACCCTTTTTTAAATTAGAAAATGTAATTGATGGTGTATTTACCATTGCCAATAAATTATTTGGATTGGAATTTAAAGAAGTCAACAACATTGACAAATACCATAAGGACGTTAAAACCTATGAAGTGACCAACCAAAGTGAAGAGTTCATATCAGTTTTTTACGCCGATTTTTTCCCAAGAAAAGGCAAACGGAATGGTGCTTGGATGACCTCATATAAAAGTCAATGGAAAAAAGATGGTGATAATTCAAGACCGCATATTTCTATAGTTTGTAATTTTACGAAGCCTACAGAAACGAAACCATCGTTATTGACATTCAATGAAGTAACAACTTTGTTTCATGAGTTTGGACATGCCTTACATGGTATGCTGGCAGATACAGTTTATCCTAGCCTTTCTGGCACCAGTGTGTATTGGGATTTTGTTGAACTGCCCAGTCAATTATTAGAAAACTGGTGTTACGAAAGGGAAGCATTGGATTTGTTTGCAAGGCACTACGAAACCAAAGAGCCCATCCCAATGGAACTGGTTCAAAAAATCAAAGATTCATCAAACTTTTTAGAAGGGATGCAAACGTTACGCCAACTTAGTTTTGGATTGTTGGATATGCAATGGCACGGTGGCGACCCAACTAACATTAAAAATGTAAAAGAATTTGAAAACCAAGCCTTTGCCGATACACAACTCTATCCTGATGTTGCCGAAAACTGTATGAGCACATCGTTTTCCCATATTTTTCAAGGGGGTTATTCTAGTGGTTACTATTCATACAAATGGGCTGAAGTATTGGATGCGGATGCCTTTGAATATTTTAAGGAAACCGGGATTTTTAATAAAGAGACCGCGAAAAAGTTTGCTGAAAATATACTTTCAAAAGGAGGAACAGACAAACCTATGGATTTGTATAAGCGTTTTAGAGGTACAGCACCTTCAGCCGATGCGTTGTTGAAAAGAGCTGGATTAGTTGAAAAAGAATGAAATTCTTAAAAATTATATTTCATATTGTATTTATAATCCTATTAACCATTTTAACACAAGTTGGCGGACTGATTTGGATATTGACTTTAATTATTTCAGCAAAATTAAAATGGAAAAAGGCGTATTTATTTTTTGGATTGTATTTTGTTTTTAATCTGATATTGATTCCTCCTATTGCTAAAGCTTTTGGTAGAGAAAAACTACCGACTTTCAACTCAAATTTAACACCGAGGAATATTGCGTATCCAATTCTATTCCGAAATTATATAACCCCACAATTAAAGACACTATTGATAGAAACTTCTAATAAAATTAAAGAAGAGCATAATTTTAAAATTACCTATCTAGATGCTAATTTTCCATTTTTTGATAAATTTCCGTTGTTACCTCATCTTAGTCATAATGATGGAAAAAAAATAGATATTTCATTTATGTATAAAACAAAAGACGGAAAAGAAACGAATAAAAAACCATCTATTTCGGGTTATGGAGCTTTCATTAAAGACCAAAGTATAACATCTACAACCTGTCAAGATAAAGGGTATTGGCAATATGATTTTACGAAATATTTCACTTTTGGAACTTTCAACGATTTAGACTTTGATGATAATCAGACCAAAATTCTAATAAAGGAGTTATTAGAACATATAAAAACGCAGAAGATTTTTATTGAGCCTTATTTAAAGACACAAATGGGTTTAAACCGGTATGATAAAATAAGATTTCATGGCTGTAGGGCAGTGAGACACGATGACCACATTCACTTACAGATAAGATAATCTTTTTTAATTGACTCCTTCCTTTAATCCCTTTACTCAACTAATTAGCAGATACTTTATTAAAAGCCCTGGGTTGTTACATTGATTTGATAAAAGAATACATCTTCTCTCTGGTTTTTGCATCTGGCATTTTACCATAACCGGCCATCATATTATCAATGACATGTTTAGGTTTAGAAGTACCCGGAATTACACAGGTTACCAACTCATTTGAAAGAATGAATTTTAAAAAAAACTGACCCCAACTGTTGATATCATAATCTTTGCTCCATTTAGGAAGTTCCTTTCCACGTGTAATTCTAAACAATGAACCACTTTCATAGGGTTGATTAATTATAACCGCTGTATCATGCTTTCTTATCGTTTCGAATAATGATTTTTCGGCGTTTCTTTCCCGTATAGAGTAATTGAATTGAACAAAATCGGGGTTTTCTTGTTGTATCACTTTTTCCAAAGATGAATGTGACGAATCTGTATAATGTGTAATTCCCCAATAACGGATTTTACCTTTTTCTTTCCATTCCTTAAGCGTTTTAACATGTGTTTTCCAGTCAACCAAATTATGTATTTGCATTAAGTCTATTTTTTTTCTTTTCATCAACTTAAAGGATTGATCCATTTGTTTTATCCCAGCTTCTTTTCCTGAGGTCCATACTTTAGTTGCGTAGAAAAACGCATCGGATAATCCAGATTCGCTTGTTAAATCACCAACTACTCTTTCTGAACTACCATACATAGGCGATGAATCAATCACACTTCCTCCCAATTTATTCATCTCTACAAGAACCTGAAGTAAGGTTTTTCTTTCTTCTTGTGAATCGCCAACATCAAAAGTTTGCCACGTTCCTAAACCAACCACAGGTATTTTTTGTTTTGAAGAGGGTATCTCTCTGAGTAACATTTTTTCCTTTAATTTATAGGACATTAGTCCAGGGTAAGCCAACAGTCCTAAAGTACTTAATCCTGTTAATTTTAATACTTCCCTTCTGGTATATATATTATTTTTCATAGTTAAAATTAAGAATTTTTAGCTTCAATCCACCTACTCAAATACTTTGTGCTCTGAAAACTATGATGTTGTAGCAAAACTCCAACAAAATTATTATTTCTATGTAAATTTATATCATCTTGAATTTTACGGATTTGATTATTTAGCTTTTCCGATAGTTGCTCTTTAAGGTAAATGTTATTAATTATTCCAATTCCATTTTGTTGTGATGTTAGCCAAATCTCTTTATTCGAATAAAGTTCAACTGCTTTATCGGCAAATGCTTTGGGATTGTCAGTTATGAAACCATTCCAAGGTAAATCGCCATGCATACCTTCAGCTCCAAAACTAGTTGTTACACTAGGTGTTCCGTTGAGCATCGCGTCAATAAATTTTCCTTTGAGTCCCGCTCCAAATTGAAGTGGAGCTAATAATACTTTCGCTTTTGAAATAACTTTATGGGCATCTTCTGCCCTACCCATTACCATAAAACCTTCATTTTCGTTATGCAAGTCTGTAACTTTTTGAGATGGGTAAGATCCGTAAATTAACAATTTAGCGTTTGGTATTTGTTTACGAATTAAAGGCCAAATGGTCTTTTTTAAGTATAAAACTGATTGCCAATTGGGTTCGTGTTTAAAATTACCAATGCTTATAAAATCTTGTCGCTTCTCAAAAAATGATTTTTTAAATATATCCTCTTGTGAAATACCATCGAGCATAAAAGGTAATTCAACTAAGATTTCTTTTGGAATTTTAAAATGATTGATTAACAATTGATATTCATATGGTGATATAATCAATGACAAATCGCATCTATAAATACTTGCAATTTCTCGTTTAGTAATATCTAACTTGTTAAGTTGTTTTAATTCAAAAGTTTCATCCTTTTTAAAAGCTTCAAACCTTGCTTGTCGTAAACAATGTAAATCTTCGGTATCTAAAATCCGAATCGCATTTGGGCAATTTTCAGCCACCCGCCAACCGAATTGTTCTTCTGTAATAAAACGGTCAAATACAACAATTTCGGGTTGTAACACTTTAATAAATTCATCAAAACTGGAATCGTTTAATTTAATAGTAACTTTTTTAACTCCAAGACTTTCTAAATCATCAATATATTCCGTTTGTTGTGCTGCACTTGCAAAAGTGATTTTATAATTTTCTGCTAAAAAAAAATGAAGCAATTGCAACATCCTACTTCCCGCCGCTGTAGAAGTTGATTCAGGGAAAACAAGACCGATAAATAAGACCATTTGCATTCTGCTAAAATAACTAATATTCTATTTAAAAAATAAACTTTCAATATTTTTTGAAAATTCAAAAATAATTGTATATTTGCATATGGAATATCAAGAAGCAAAAGAAAAGTTTATCAGTACTTGGGGAAGTTTGGGTTCGCTTTGGGGAATTAACAAAGCGATGGCGATGATACAAGCATTGCTTTTTGTTTCTACTAAACCATTGTCAATGGAAGATATTATGGAGGAGTTACAAATTTCAAGAGGAAATACGAGTATGAATTTACGCCAATTAATGGATTGGGGCATTGTAACCAAAGAAATTATTCCAGGTGAACGGAAAGAATTTTTTACAACTGAAAAAGATGTACAAGAATTAGCAAGACAGATAGCAAAGGAAAGAAGTAGAAGAGAAATTCAACCGGTTATAAAAGTATTAAAAGAAGTTTCAAGTATAAAAAATGATAATTCTGATAAAACAAAAGAATTGATCAAACAAACCAAGGCATTGCACAATTTAACGGAAAATGCAGATAAGATGTTGAATAAATTAGTGAATCAAGAGCAAAATTGGTTAACAAAATCTATATTCAAATTCATTAAATAAAAAAAATTTAAACTATACTTTCAATATTTTCTGAAAGTTTTAAAATATAAAATGAACCTAAATCTTATTACATATAGTGTCTATTTACCAATCATTAGTTTAATAACTATAAAGACGGGTTGGTCTTTATATAAAAATGGTGAACTCTTTTTATTAAACCTTTTTAGCAATGATAAAGTTCTGGTTCAACAAATTAATAAAATTCTATTGATGGGCTATTATCTGGTCAATTTAGGTTATGCGATAATTACAATATCCTATTGGGCAAAAATAAATAATGAAATAGAACTAATTAATTCTTTGACATACACACTTGGAAAATTAATTTTAATACTCGCCATTTTACATTACAACAATATATTCTGGCTTAAACAAATACAAAAAACAAACCTATTAAATCAGTAATTATGGAAAATTCAAAAATTATTATCGGCTATCTAATTTATTTACCTATTGCTATCGGATTAACAATTTATGTGTCTAAAATGCTATTCAAAAATGGAAAGTCATTCATGATAGATATTTTTAGAGGTAATGAAGAAATCGCACTAGCGACAAATAAATTGTTCGAGATTGGATTTTATCTTATAAATATTGGATGGGCTTTGCTCATTTTAAAGATAACCTATTACGGAGCAACCAATATTAGCAATCAGGCATTAATTGAAATTCTAAGTAAGAAAATTGGTGGATTCTCTATTTACTTAGGCATTATGCTTTTCTTAAACTTACTATTATTCTTAAAAGGCAGAAAAAAAGCGAATCAAAAACCAATTGAAATTTCAAAAACTGACACTCTTTAAAAGTTATTATTATGAAAACTCTGCATTATATAAACCTTATAGCTTTTCTAATTACAATTGGTTTTTACGTAAGTATTGAATACGTTCTGTATGGAGCAATATGTCAATTCTTTCTGGGTGTTATCCAGCTGGTTATTGCTATTATTATTTCATTTCGATACAAAACAATGGAAAGTAACATAAAAAAACTAATTATTTATTACTGGCTAAGTGTCTTCATTGTAAGTATTGGTATTGCAATAATTAGTTATTCAAGCTTAGTTAGAAACGGTTTTAACGAAATACTATTTGCATTTGTTATTCCGATGTTAATAGCGGCTTATTTCGTATTTATCACTTATCAAATTCAAAAATCATGAAAAACATTATAATAGCAGGCGGAAGCGGCTTCCTCGGACAAGCATTAGAAAATCATTTTATAAAAATTGGTTATACAGTTAAAATACTAACCCGCAATCCGAAAAAAGAAAATGACATCTTTTGGGATGCTAAAACATTAGGAAACTGGGCAAGTGAATTAGATAGCTCTGAGGCACTCATAAATCTGACAGGAAAATCGGTCGATTGCCGCTATACGGATAAAAACAAAAAGGAAATTTACGATTCTCGCATTGATTCTACCCAAATTTTAGGAAAAGTCATTTTGCAATGTAACCAACCACCAAAGGTTTGGATGAACGCCTCAACCGCAACCATCTATCGCCATTCCTTAGACAAAAAAATGACCGAACAAAATGGTGAGACTGGTGATGATTTCTCGATGAATATTGCCAAGGCTTGGGAAAAAGCATTTAATGAATTTGACACCCCAAAAACGAGAAAGATTGTTTTAAGAACTTCCATTGTGATGGGCAAAAACGGTGGAGCGTTTATACCCTTAAAGACCCTAGCAAATCTTGGTTTGGGTGGAAAACAAGGCAAGGGTAATCAGAAAGTGAGTTTTATTCACGAAAAAGATTTTGCAAGAGCAGTTGAATTTTTATTAACCCATCCTGAACTCGAAGGAATATTCAATGTTACAGTCCCAAACCCTACCAATAATAAACTATTGATGAATGCCATTCGTAAAGAAGTAGGTATTTCTTTTGGTATTTCGCACCCAACTTGGTTGTTGAAATTTGGAGCAAAAATCATAGGCACAGAAACTGAGCTAGTATTAAAAAGCAGGAACGTGGTTCCCGAGCGGTTACTAAAAGAAGGATTCGTATTTGAATATCTCACAATAGAAAATACCGTATCCAGTTTATTAAATTAAAACAGGTTATTCAATTACACATATTATCCCTATTTTTGTTCTATTAAAATTAAACTTTACTTATGAGTACATATGATGTAGCCATTATTGGTTCCGGTCCTGGTGGATATGTTGCAGCCATTCGCTGTGCACAATTAGGAATGAAAACTGCTATTATTGAAAAATACGATACCCTTGGTGGCACATGTTTAAATGTGGGTTGTATCCCATCCAAAGCCTTATTAGATTCTTCTCACCATTATCACGACGCTATTTCTCATTTTGAGGAACACGGTATTGAAATCTCAGGTGACATCAAAGCCAATCTGAAAAAGATGATTGACCGTAAACAAAGCGTGGTTGATACTAATACAAGCGGTATAAAATACTTAATGGGTAAGAATAAGATTACCGTCTATCATGGGTTGGGTTCTTTTATTGATGCTACACACATTAATATTGAAAAAGACAAGGGTAAATCCGAAAAAATTGAAGCCAAAAACATCATTATTGCTACAGGTTCAAAACCATCAACTTTACCTTTTATAAAGTTAGATAAGAAACGCGTAATCACCTCAACAGAAGCGTTGAGTCTAAAAGAGATTCCAAAACATATGGTTGTCATTGGCGGTGGTGTTATCGGATTGGAATTAGGACAAGTGTACCGAAGATTAGGAGCAGAAGTTTCCGTTATTGAATATATGGACAGAATCATCCCTACCATGGATGCATCATTGTCCAAAGAATTGCAAAAAGTACTCAAAAAACAAGGTGTAAAATTTTATACGAGTCATAAAGTTACTGCTGTAAAAACTTCTGCAAAAGAAGTAACTATTACGGCTGACGACAAAAAGGGAAATCCCGTAGAATTTAAGGGTGATTACTGTTTGGTTTCCGTAGGGAGACGACCTTACACCGATGGTTTAAACCTTGATAAGGCAGGTGTAAAAGCCAATGATAAAGGTCAAATAGAAGTTAATGAACATTTACAAACCAATGTATCTAATATTTATGCTATTGGCGATGTAATTAAAGGTGCAATGCTCGCCCACAAAGCAGAAGAAGAAGGTGTTTTTGTTGCCGAAACGTTGGCAGGACAAAAACCACATATCGATTATAATTTAATTCCTGGTGTAGTTTATACATGGCCAGAAGTGGCTGCCGTTGGTAAAACTGAAGAAGAACTTAAAGGTGCTGGAGTTGATTATAAAACTGGACAATTTTCTATGCGTGCATTAGGACGTTCCAGAGCGAGTGGTGATATTGACGGATTTGTAAAAATATTAGCAGATGCCAAAACCGATGAAGTTTTGGGCGTGCATATGTGCGGAGCCAGAGTAGCCGACTTAATTGCTGAAGCTGTTGTTGCGATGGAATTTAGAGCATCGGCCGAAGATATTGCAAGAATGAGTCATGCTCACCCAACTTACGCAGAAGCCGTTAAAGAAGCTGCGTTGGATGCCACCGATAAAAGGGCGTTGCATAGTTGAAAAGAAGCCCATCCCTAACCCTTCCTGAAGGGAAGGGAACTAATGGCGTTGATGAGGTTGTTCCCTTGAGACCTAAGACAAAAATTTTCTCAAGCGGAGGCGATAACATAATATAATAGAAATGGGAAAGCGAAAAGTCCTCCCCTTTTTTCAAGGGGAGAGCCTGTGCTGAATTAATTTCAGTATACCCAAACGCCATTTTAATTTTTATAGAATTTTTAAGGGCGGAGGGGTTAACGCGGTTTAATAATGATCTGAATACTAAACATTTAACGAACATGTCAATGTTAGGGGATTATAGGGATGTTTTATTTATAAAAGGTAATTTATAATGGTAAAATTGTACAAATTTTTAATCGTACCATTGTTAGCTATATTTCTTTTTGCTGCTTGTACCTCACAAAAGGCCACAACGGTAAATTATCAAACCGCCAAACAGGAAATTACAGCTATGATGCTGCAACAAGCAAAGGATTGGTCCAATGGCGATTTGGAAGCTTTTATGCAAGGGTATATAAAATCGGATAGTTTAAAATTTGTGGGTAGTAGTGGATTGACTTATGGCTGGCAACAAACCCTTGATAATTACAAAAAAGGTTATCCCACCAAAGACCATACTGGTACACTAACTTTTAAGTTACGTGATTTTGACCAATTGGCAAACGATGTATTTTTAGTTATTGGTGAATTTCATTTAAAACGGAAAGTTGGCGATGCTAATGGCATGTTTTCCATAATCCTAAAACGAATTAATGGAGAATGGAAAATTATAGCCGATCATTCTTCTTAAACTAATTTAATAACCTTGGGCCAAGTCGAAAGGTCATTGCGAACCACAAAAAAAATAACACTACAAAATCCTGCTGAGTTCAAGGAAAATCTACTGACTTGGGCTCAACAATTTGATGAATTTGTTTGGCTCGATAGTAACAATTATCCTCAACACTATTCAACCTACGATGCTGTGTTGGCTGCTGATGGCAATTCAGATTTACAATGTAATTTTCATAAGGCTTTTGATAAATTTAAACAATATAAAAATAAGGTCAACGATTATATTTTTGGTTATTTAAGTTATGATTTGAAGAATGATACTGAAAATCTAACCTCTAAAAATAACGACGGATTACATTTTCCTGATTTGTACTTTTTTCAACCAAAAAAACTGTTCCTTTTTAAGAATGATGTCCTAGAGATTCAATATTTGTCAGAGTATAAAGATGAAATTGATGATGATTTAAAGAGTATAAAACAGATTGCTTCGTCCCGAAAAGGGACTCGCAATGACAGCGTTCAGCATGACGTAAAAATTAAAAAAAGAATTACAAAGAAGCAATACCTGAATCAATTAGTTAAAATTCTAAAACACATACATCGTGGCGATATTTACGAAGTTAATTTTTGTCAAGAATTTTATGCGGAGGATGCAGTTATCAATCCGTTGGAAGTTTATCATCATTTAAATAGAATTTCTAACCCGCCATTTGCCAGTTTTATTAAATTCAATCAGAAGTACATTATTTCTGCTTCACCTGAAAGGTTTGTAAAAAAAGAAGGTCTCAAAATTATATCGCAACCCATTAAAGGTACTGCCAAAAGATTAGCGGACAAAGAGGCTGATAAAAAATTAGCTGCAGCATTAGCCAACGACCAAAAAGAACGCTCTGAAAACATTATGATTGTCGATTTAGTGCGAAACGATTTATCAAAAACTGCCATTAAAGGTTCTGTAAAAGTGGAAGAACTATGTAAAGTCTATTCATTTGACCAAGTACACCAAATGATTTCCACAATAAGTGCAAAAGTGGATGCTAATACGGACGGAATTGACATAATAAAAAGTCTGTTCCCTATGGGAAGTATGACGGGTGCACCCAAATTATCCGCTATGCAAATTATCGAAAATTTAGAAGCTTCAAAAAGGGGTGTTTATTCTGGTGCAATTGGTTATTTTAAATCTAATGGCGATTTTGATTTTAACGTAGTTATTCGAAGTATTTTGTATAATGAAACCAATAACTATTTATCTTATTCTGTAGGTGGGGCAATTACGTCAAAATCCAACCCTGAAAAAGAATATGAAGAATGTTTGTTAAAAGCAATTGCTATGAAAAGGGCGTTGAAGACAAATTAATTTAGTGAAAAATCACATTCATTATTGCTACTTTTCCAAATTACAGTACCTTTTGAGAGTAAATCGGATGAATATTTGTCATCACCAATATATCCTATATTCTCTCCACTGCAATTATAAACAACATATACAGAATTGCAGTTAGGGCAGCAGTCTCCATAAATAAAAATATCTTGCTTTTTAAATGAAGTTTGCAAAATGTAATGATACCGCCAATCGACCGAATCATTTTGCTCTCTTTCATCAATTTCGTTTTTTAACCAAGCTAAATCCTCAACTGGATTTTTCACTCCACATGCAGATTTAGAATTAAATTCTTCAGAACTATTGCAACTAAAAAATAAGATACAGGAAAGTAAAATTAAAGCTATTCTTTTCATGGTTTATCGATTTATTGCTAGATGCAAAATCTGAAAAAGGTTGCTTATTTAAATAACTTTCTCCATCTTACCCCTAATCTCATCCAAACATAAATTACCAATACTGCCTAAATGCGTGTGGTTTACATTTTTATCGGGTTTAAACTCTCCATTTTCCACTTTTGCTCCTACAATTTTATAGGCATCTCTAAAAGCGACACCATCTTGGACTAATTTGTTTACCTCCTCAACCGTAAATAGATAATCATATTTAGGGTCTTCTAATATATCTTTATTTACCCTTATATTCTCAATTGAGAATTTCATCATTTCCAAACATGATTTTAAAGTTTGAATGGCTGGCAACACCGCTTCTTTCAGTAATTGTAAATCACGTTGATAGCCACTTGGCAAATTACTCGATATTAGCGTTAACTCATACGGTAAAGCTTGAAGTGCGTTGCATTTCCCTCTTATCAATTCAAAAACATCTGGATTTTTTTTATGCGGCATAATGCTCGAACCTGTAGTCAACTCATCCGGAAAAGAAACAAAATTGAAATTCTGGCTCATGTACAAACAGATGTCCATAGCAAATTTTGAAAGTGTCCCGGCAACAGTAGCCATTGCAGAAGCTAGAGCTTTTTCCGTCTTACCTCGACTCATTTGAGCAGCAACCACATTGTATTTCAACGTTTCAAAACCGAGTAATTCGGTTGTCATTTGTCTGTCAATATCAAAAGAACTGCCATAGCCAGCACCTGAACCCAATGGATTTTGATCTGCAATTTTATAGGCCGCATTTAGTAAATAAATATCATCAATTAAGCTCTCCGCATAGGCCGAAAACCATAACCCAAAAGACGATGGCATGGCAACTTGTAAATGTGTATAACCGGGCATCAAAACATTTTTATGGGCTGCTGCCTTTGTTAACAACTCGTCAAATAATGCCTTTACCAAGCTTTTAATTTCATTAATTTCATCTTTAAAGTACAGATGTAGATCCACTAAAACCTGATCGTTTCTTGATCGTGCAGTATGGATTTTTTTTCCCGTATCGCCCAACATTTCGGTAAGCATGTATTCTACCTTAGAGTGTACATCTTCAAAAGAATCTTCAATCACAAAGTTTCCTTTCTCTATATTGTGAAGGATGCTTTTGAGCTTTTCTTCAATAATTACAATCTCCCTGTCTTGTAAAATCTCTATTTTATGCAACATTTTAGCATGGGCTATAGAGCCCAACACATCATATTTTGCAATTATTAAATCGAGTTGGCGGTCGTTACCTACCGTAAACATATCTATTTTTTTATCGGTGCTAAAGCCTTTGTCCCAGAGTTTCATTTTTTGTAGTTTAAGCGTTTAATTGTTGATTTGTGTAATCGTTTAATCATTTATATATCGTTCAATTCTTTTTTGTCATTCCGAGGCACGAGGAATCACATAAATGCTTGTCCTCCTATTAATGAGATTCTTCGCTTCGCTCTGAATGACAGGCTATTCGATAATTACCCTTTTCAACAATTCCACATAAATTTTAATCCCTTCTTCAATTTCATTTACATAAATAAATTCATCTGCAGTGTGTGAGCGTAACGAGTCTCCAGGCCCTAATTTTAGGGATGGACAGGTCAATACAGCTTGGTCCGATAGCGTTGGAGACCCATAAGTTTCTCTTCCTAATTCAATTCCAGCTTTTACCAAAGGATGTTCCTTAGGTATTGATGATGAATTTAATCGTAAAGATCGTTCTTTTACTTCAACCTGCACGTGATTTTTTATAATTTCCAATACTTCTTTGTTGCTATAAGCATCCGTAATACGGACATCCACCACAAAACGGCATTCAGCCGGAATTACATTATGTTGATTTCCAGCATTAATTTGTGTAACGGTCATTTTAATTTTCCCCAAGGTTTCTGAAACTTTAGGAAATTCATAATTCTTAAACCAATCTATGGCTTCCATAGCTTTATAAATAGAATTGTCGCCCAATCCATGTGCGGCATGCCCAGCTTTCCCATGAGCTGTGCAATCTAAAACCAATAAGCCTTTTTCGGAAATGGCCAACTGCATCAAAGTAGGTTCGCCAACAATAGCAACATCAATTTTTGGCAATAGAGGCAAAACGCTATTCAAACCCAACTGCCCCGAACTCTCTTCTTCTGCCGAAGCTACGATTATCAAATTGTATTTTAAATTTTCATGATTATAGTAATGCGTGAATAAAGCTATTAATGAGACTAAACACCCCCCAGCATCATTACTTCCTAATCCGTATAATTTTCCATCTATAATTTGAGGTTTAAAAGGGTCTTTTGTATAAGCACTATTGGGTTTTACCGTATCGTGATGAGAATTTAATAGCAACGTCGGTTTGGTGTTATCAAAATGTTTATTAAAAGCATATATATTATGATTACTACGCTTAAATTTAATGTCATTAGCAACAAACCACCCTTCAATTAATGCTGCCGTACCATCTTCTTCTGACGAAAAAGATTGGGTGGCAATAAGTCGTTGTAAAAGGGCTATAGCCTCTTTGGTGAGCTTTTCAATCATAAACTTAAAGTTGTGTGTTTTGTATTTTTATTGGTTATGAAATCAGTATTCGCGATGTGAATTTCCGAAACACCTTTAATCAAAGCATTAAAACAATTTTCCAGTTTTGGTAGCATTCCATCGGCAATAACACCTTCATTTTTTAATGTATTGTAAATTGCTGAATCTATTTTTTCAATAACGGAATTCTCATCTTTAATATCTTTCAATACGCCTTTCTTTTCAAAGATATAAGTTAAACTTACTTCGTAAATTTCCGCTAAAGCAGATGCCAATTCTGACGCTATGGTATCTGCATTGGTATTCAATAATTGCCCATTTTTATCGTGTGTAATCGCACAAAAAACAGGAGTTAATTCAGCATTTATTAATGTTGATATTGTCTTTACCTCTAGACTATCGACATCACCGGCAAAACCATAATCAACTTCTTTTACAATACGTTTATGGGCTTTAATGGTGTTGCCATCTGCACCTGAAAGTCCAATGGCATTACAATTGTTTTTTTGCAAATTTGCTACTATATTTTTATTCAATAATCCTGCATAAACCATGGTTACGACTTCTAAATTGGCGGCATCCGTAATTCGTCTTCCTCCAACCATTTTGGGTTCAAGTTGTAATTTGTTGGATAAATCTGTTGCTTTTTTTCCACCTCCATGAACCAGAATTTTTAAACCATCCAATTTAGAAAAATCGGCTAAAAAAGCATGTAAGACTTCTTCCTGGTCGATGACATTACCTCCAATTTTTATGATGTTTAGTTTCTGCTTCATTCTATTTTACCAGTCTTAATAGAGTTTGTCTAAGATTTCGCTCCTATGGAGCTTTAACTTTTATCACTCTTTATTATTATTACAAAGATAACGCTCCTAGGGAGCTGAGTATTGAAACAATTTTAGAACTTGTCGATTTCAACTATCTTCTAATATTTTTTTCAATACCAATTGAGCTGCAAAAGTTCTATTATTAGCTTGTTCTATAACCAAAGAATTCTCTCCATCTAATACCTCATCGGCAACAACTACATTTCTTCTAACAGGCAAACAGTGCATAAATTTGGCATTATTGGTTAATTTCATTTTTTGTTCGGTAACCATCCAGTTTTTATCTTTTGACAGAACTTTGCCATAATCACCAACCGAACTCCAGTTTTTTGCATAAATAAAATCGGCATTTTCAAAGGCTTTATCTTGATTGTATTCCACTTTTGAATTCTTAACAATACCTTTGTCCAATTCATATCCTTTAGGGTGCGTTATCACAAAATCAACATTATTGATTTGCATCATTTCCACAAAGGAATTAGCCACCGCCTGCGGCAACGCTTTTGGATGCGGTGCCCAAGTCAACACCACTTTTGGTTTTTTATTTTTTTGATTTTCTTTTATGGTTATGACATCGGCCAAGGCTTGTAATGGATGCCCCGTTGCACTTTCTAAGCTAATAATTGGTACGGTTGCATAGTTGACAAAAGCATTGATTACCTTTTCGCTATAATCTTCTTCTTTGTTTTTCAATCCCGCAAAAGCCCTAATAGCAATAATATCTGCATATTGGGAAACCACTTTAGCGGCTTCTTTAATGTGCTCCGATGTATTTTGGTTCATTATCGTACCATCTTCAAATTCCAGTGCCCAAGCGTCGTTTGAAATGTTCATCACCATTACTTGCATTCCCAAGTATTGTGCTGCCTTTTGGGTGCTCAGACGTGTTCTTAAACTGGGATTGAAAAACAACATTACCAAGGTTTTGTGTTTGCCTAAACTTTCAAAAGCGTATGGGTTTTTCTTTAATTGTACGGCTTCATCAACCATAGTTGAAAGCGATTTTATATCAGATATAGCAGTGTATTTTTTCATTGGGTTAAATTATTTATAGGCAACCTTTTAATGCTTCAAAGAAGTTATCCACGTGTTCTTTTTTTATCGTCATTGGTGGTAAAATTCTCAGCAATTTTTTATTGCTGGCACCACCTGTAAAGATGTGATGTTCATAAATCAGTTTTTTTCGCAATTCACCAACTTCAAAATCAAATTCCAATCCTAACATTAATCCTCTACCTTTTATCTTTTTTACTTGTGGAATTCGTTTTGCCTTTTCAATAAAATAAGCTGAAATTATATTCACATTTTCTATTAAATTTTCTTTTTCAATCACTTCCAAAACGGCCATAGAAGCCGCACAAGCCAGATGATTTCCACCAAAAGTGGTACCCAACATGCCATAACTGGCTTTTAGCTTGGGTGAAATTAAAATTCCTCCCACAGGAAAACCATTACCCATTCCTTTAGCAATTGAAATTATATCTGGTTGAATGTTGTGATATTGATGGGCAAAAAATTTACCGTTTCGTCCATATCCTGATTGGATTTCATCAGCAATTAATATAACATTATATTGATTACATAGTTTTCGTAAATCTTGAAAGAATTGTGTTGTCCCCTCATCCAGTCCACCGACACCTTGAACACCTTCAATAATCACAGCACAGACATCACCCACCAATAAGGTTTTTTCAAGTAAAACACTATCGTTTAAAGGTAAAATGGTAATAGGATTGCAACTATTTATTGGTGCTATTATCTTGGGATTATCTGTAACAGAAACGGCAGCTGAAGTCCGCCCATGAAAAGAATTTTGAAAAGCAACTATTCTATTTTTATTGGTATGGAAGGAAGCTAATTTCAAAGCGTTTTCATTAGCCTCTGCACCAGAATTACATAAAAACAGATTGTAATCGGGATAACCAGACAACTTTCCTAATTTTTCTGCCAATTCAACTTGCAATGGGTTTTGTACAGCATTGGAATAAAAACCAAGATTATCTAACTGTTCCTTAACTTTTTTAACATAATGTGGATGCAAATGACCTATGGATATAACACCATGCCCTCCATAAAAGTCAAGATACTTTTGACCTTTATCGTCAATAACAATTACATTATTGGCTTTAACCGGTGTAACGTTATACAGTGGATATACATCAAATAAATTCATGTTTTTAGTTTTTTTATTCGCTCATTCAGACCTACTAGGAACCGCCTTTAGCGGGAATACCTTGCAGGGTCGTTAAAGCTCTGGTTTTGCGATTTGATTGATTTTATTAAACGAAGTAACAATCCCTTTTATCAAGGATGAACTTAAGCCACTGTGTTCCATTTCATTTAACCCTTCGATTGTACAACCTCCAGGCGTTGTAACTCTATCTATCTCCTCCTCTGGATGATTGCCAGATTCTATCAATAAAGTTGCCGCACCTAAACAAGTTTGCATTGCCATTTCTTGAGCAATTTCTGCTTCAAACCCTAATTGAATAGCTCCTTGCGTTGTTGCTCTGATCAATCGCATCCAAAAGGCAATACCACTGGCACAGATTACCGTTGCAGCTTGCATTTGTTCTTCGGGAATTTCCACGGAAGTACCCAGCCTGTTAAAAATTGCTAAAGCAATATCAATCCGTTTTTTCCCTTGTGCATTACTACACACACAAGTAATGGATTTACCGACTGAAATAGCCGTATTGGGCATAGAACGAATAATGAAATTATCTTTACCAATAACAGATTCAATTGTTGAAATTTTAAATCCTGTAATAGTAGAAATCAGAACATGCTTTTCTGTCAATAAATCGGCAATACCTTTTAAAATGCCTGCAAAATGACGGGGTTGTACTGCAAAAATCAAAATGTCAGAATTGCGTACAGCTTCCTTATTATCTGAGGTTATTTGTACATTATCATATTCCGCCCAGTCTTCTATACTTTGCGTATTCCTTTTAGTGAGGTATAAACTTGTGTAGGCATTATTTACAATAAGCCCTTTGGCTATTGAAAGCCCTAAATTACCCATTCCTATAATTGCTATTTTCATAAGCCTCTCCCCAGCCCTCTCCCAAAAGAGAGGGGGCTGCTATTGGGGTGTTTTAAATTGTTAGTATATATTTCTTCCTAATTATTTCTTTCAATTTTTTGTAAATCGAACTTTCTTGTTCTAAATACTAAAAACTCATTATTTGTCTAATATCTCACGTCTCTTATCTAACGTCTCCTTTAAAAATACGTTCCTTTCAGTCCCAAACCTTCTTTTTCATCAAGCCCAAAAATTAAATTCATATTATGAACTGCCTGGCCCGATGCTCCTTTTAACAAATTGTCCGTTATACTGCTAATTAATAATTTATCGTTGTGTTTGTGTAAATGCACCAAACACTTATTGGTATTAACCACTTGTTTTAAATGTAATTCAGTATCACTCAGAAAAGTAAAAGCCGCATCTCTGTAAAAATCTTTATACAATTTTTTAGCAGCTTCTAAACTTCCGTCAAATTTGGTATAGGCCGTGGCAAAAATCCCTCGGCTAAAATTACCTCTGTTCGGCATAAAATTTACCTCGTTAATAAACGAAGATTGCAATTGCCCAAGACTTTGGTTTATTTCACCTAAATGTTGGTGCGTAAATGGTTTGTAGTACGAAAAATTATTATCTCGCCAAGTAAAATGGGTGGTTTTAGATAATGATGTTCCTGCACCCGTTGCACCGGTAACAGCATTTACATGGATATCTTGTTTCAATAAATTATTTTTTGCCAATGGCAATAAAGCCAACTGAATCGTTGTTGCAAAACAACCTGGATTTGCAATATTTTGAGCTGATTTTATTGTTGTTTTATTGAGTTCGGGCAAACCGTAAACAAATTCCTTTCCTTGAAAAACCCGGTCTTTTTCCAACCTAAAATCATTACTTAAATCAATAATTCTTGTACTGTTCGAAAATTGATTTTTTTCTAAAAAAGATTTCGAATTGCCATGTCCCAAACATAGAAACAGCACATCAACATTGTTATTTATTTTATCGGTAAATTTTTGATCGGTTTCGCCAATTAAATCTTGATGGATGCTGCTAAACGCATTGCCCGCATTAGAAGTTGAATACACAAAATTGATTTCTGCTTTTTTATGATGCAATAAAATCCTAATCAATTCGCCTGCGGTATAACCGGCACCACCAATAATTCCAACTTGTATCATTCTGAATTGTTTATTTGGTTAAAAATCTTATTTTGATTTGATAAAATTTTGATAAAGCCCTTGGCGTCATCAGCCGTCCAACCATTATTCATTTCGCCATAAGCAGCTACTTTCGAGTTCATCAGGTCGTGTGGCGATTGAACTCCATCAAGTGTAAAGCGATATGGGCGTAAGGTTACCATAACATCGCCACTTACATTGTTTTGGGCATCCTTTAAAAAAGCTTCTATATTACGCATTACTGCATCTAAATATTGACCTTCGTGCAACATTGTTCCATACCAATTAGACAAATACTCTTTGTGATGTTGTTGCCATTTGGTAAGTACATGCTTTTCCAGTAAATGATGAGCTTTTATAATAATTAACGGAGCAGCAGCCTCAAACCCAACCCTTCCTTTAATGCCTATTATGGTATCGCCTACATGAATATCTCTTCCAATGGCATATTTTGATGCCATTTCATTTAGAATCTCAATATTTTTAACAGGACTATTTTTAACATAATTGATAGCTATCAATTCTCCTTTTTCAAAACTGAGTTTCACTTTTTCAGGCTCTTCTTTTTCCAATTGACTGGGATAAGCACTTTCAGGCAATGGTTCATTGGACGTTAAAGTTTCTTTACCGCCCACACTTGTACCCCACAATCCTTTGTTAATTGAATATTGGGCTTTTTCCCAAGAAAGCTCAACACCATGTTCTTTTAAGAATTCTATTTCTTCCTGTCTTGATAATTTTAAATCCCTTATCGGAGTTATAATTTCAATTTCGGGAGCTAAAATTTGAAAAATCATATCAAATCTGATTTGATCATTGCCAGCACCTGTGCTGCCGTGGGCAATATATTTTGCTCCTATTTTTTTCGCATAGGTTATGATTTCAATAGCTTGGATGATTCGTTCTGCACTGACTGAAAGTGGGTAAGTATTGTTTTTTAGCACATTACCAAAAATCAGGTATTTTACTACTTTTTGGTAAAAAGTAGCAACCGCATTAATGTTTTTATAGGTTTTTACACCTAGTGCGTATGCTTTTTCCTCAATCGTATCAATCTCTTGTTGGATAAATCCACCAGTATTCACACTTACAGCATGGACTTCATAACCTTTTTCTGCCGATAAATATTTTGCACAATACGAAGTGTCCAATCCGCCGCTATATGCTAAAACTAACTTGTTCATTTTTTGTTTTTATTTTTTAATAAAATAGATTCTTTTATACTTTTTAATCTTTTCAATACCCTTTTATTGTAAGGACGCTTCTTTTCCTTTTCTATTTTCGTTTTTTTGTCGTTTGGATCGTAAAGCATACCTGTACATAGGCACATTTTACGTTCCGTACGGGTTAAAATATCATAATTTTTACAGGTTTGGCATCCTTTCCAAAAAGCATCATCAGTGGTAAGTTCAGAAAAAGTAACGGGTTTGTAACCTAGTTCGTAATTTATTTTCATTACGGCCAAACCCGTTGTAATACCGAACATTTTAGCATCGGGAAATTTCTTTTTTGAATAATCAAAAATAACTTTTTTGATTTTTTTTGCCAGACCTTGACCTCTGTAATCAGGATGAACGATCAAGCCCGAATTGGCAACAAATTTACCATGCCCCCAAGCTTCGATATAGCAGAAACCGGCAAACTTATCACCATCCAGGGCAATAACGGCATTCTTGTTTTCAAGTTTTGTTATAATATATTCTGGTGTACGTTTGGCTATGCCCGTACCGCGAACTTTGGCTGATTCCGCAATGGTATCGCAAATAATAGAAGCATACTTACTATGCTTTTTTGTAGCAATAACAATATCCATACTATGATATTAAAAAAATTAAAATGTGTTTTAAAAAATTGTGTTTTTGAAAAAAGAACCGGACTCACCTTAGTTCAATATAATATAAGATACCCTTACGGGCGACGGATGCCTCTTGGGCGGTTACAGTTTGTAGAAATTGTATATAGGTGTACCGTTTTCACAAAGCAATATTACGAATTTTTATTAAAAAAGTAAATAATAAAATATTATTTCTGAAAAAAATGACAATTATTGCCAAACCAACAACAAAATAAAGGCAAAATTATATAATTACTATTTTTAACTTAAAAAAGCAATCAAATTCTCAATCATAAGTTTACATTATTTATAAGTTATTGTTTGTTAACACGTTACAACTAAAGTTTTTAGCTTTAATTAACAATTTTGCAATTGAACTGTGTTGCTTTGCTATTTTTGATTGGTTTCAACTCCAAATCATCTATGAAAAAACTGTTTTCTACAACTCTTATTTTTTATGCTGTTTTATTATTTGCCCAAGATATTTCAATAACAGACTTTGATTATCAAGCCACAAATACAGAAAGCCCAATTAGCAATGTATTTGAGGGTGATTTACCCCAAGTAGGCAAGTCAAAACCAATAGAAAATGAAAGGTTTTCCTCAATGGTGCTTAAAGATAGGTTGGCAGCATTAAATAACAAAACCCCTTTTGACGTCCCCTACAATGCCACCGTTGAGCGTTTTATCCGATTGTATTTAAGAGATAACAAAACGGCAATATCCAATTTAATGGATAGAGCCAATTACTACTTCCCCATTTTTGAACAGTATTTAGATAAATATGACCTCCCTTTAGAAATAAAGTATTTAGCTGTCGTTGAATCTGCGTTGTTACCAACTGCTAAATCTCATGCGGGTGCCAAAGGAATTTGGCAATTTATGTACCATACCGGTAAAGAATATGGCCTAAATGTTACTTCTTATGTTGATGAGCGTAATGACCCTTTAAGAGCCACAGAAGCCGCATGCAACTATTTAAAAGATCTTTACGAAAGGTTTGGAGATTGGGATTTAGCACTTGCAGCTTATAATTCTGGGCCGGGCAATGTCAACAAAGCAATTAGACGCTCTGGCGGAAAAAGAAATTATTGGAATATTAGGCAATACCTGCCTTCGGAAACGAGCAGCTATGTACCCGCTTTTTATGCTATGTTCTATCTTTTTGAATATGGCGAGGCTCACCGAATTTACCCTAATACTATTGAAATTGATTATTTTGATACCGACACCCTTCATATTAACGAAAAATTAAGCTTTAATCAAGTTGAAAAAAGAACCGGAATACCCTATAAATTTATAGCCTCGTTAAATCCGCAATATAAGTTAGGTATTATACCCTATCAAAAAAATAAAAATTACGTATTAGCATTACCTAAAAATGCGATCGATAAATTTTTAAGCAGCAGCCCAACTACAGAAAGTAATATGAAGAGCAAAGAGCTGCCCAAACATATAATTCCAACGGCAAAAAACAGCTATGTGGTTCAAGCACTTGATAATTTACCTAAAATTTCCAAAAAGTTTGGTATATCGCTGCAACAATTAAAAGCGTGGAACGGTTTGCAAACTGATTTTCTTATTGAAGGTCAACGACTGGTCATTACAGATAAAGATGCAGAAAAACATATAGCTGTAAAGATAAATCCTGTTAAAACGAATAATACTACTGCCAAACCACAAACTTTTAAAAACTACACGGTAAAAAAAGGCGACTCGCTTTTTATAATTTCCAAAAAATTCCCAAATGTTTCAATTAGTCAACTTCGAAATTGGAACAATATTTGGGGCGTATCTTATGTTGAACCCGGTACGAAACTTAAAATTTTAACAACTGCTGAATAATTTGCCAAGGTATTTTGCGTTATCCTTACAGTTTGACATTACGAACTAATTTTAAACACATGTAAATCAGTTGGTTAAAATTTATTTCGATTAGGAATTTGGTTTGTAAGATAAACTTAACGAAAAATTTTATATTTTTGTTTTCTTCTAACCCTAACTTTCAGCTGTCAATATTTTAAATATTTAAGCATTATGAGATTTATTTTTATATCTATTTTATTGTTAGTATCCAGCACCGTATTTTCTCAAAAAAACAACGGTAAACTTGACGACAATAAAGATATTAATCAAACAAAAACGCTGAAGATAAGTGCTGACAGTCTTAAAGCCAACCCTCCAGAGTTAATTGACCATAATAATGCAAAATTGATAGACAGTTTATGGTTAGCTACTTTAAAAGAATCATCGTTAGGAGACGATTTTCAGTTTGTTGATCCGGAAGAAGATATTTCAGATACGATAAATAGCGAACTTACCACTGAATTGTTAAAAGAAAGATTGGCCCATTTAAACAGCACCACACCTTTTAATGTAGAATACAATTCTTCTTTAGAGCGATTGATAAAGCATTATTTAAAAACCCGTAAAAAAACCATGGGCATTTTAATGGGCAGGGCAGAATATTATTTCCCAATGTTCGAGGAGCATTTGGACAAGCACAATATTCCAATGGAAATTAAATATTTGGCAATAGTTGAGTCCGCATTGCGACCAACGGCCAGATCAAGAGTTGGTGCATCAGGTCTATGGCAATTTATGTACTACACTGGTAAACAATTTGACCTTGAAGTGAATTCTTATGTTGACGAAAGACACGATCCTCTTAGGGCAACCGAAGCCGCTTGTAAGTTTTTATCGCAATTGTACAACACATTTGACGATTGGGATCTTGCTTTGGCAGCTTACAACTCTGGTCCCGGTAATGTATCCAAAGCAATCAGGCGTTCTGGTGGAAGCAGAAATTATTGGAATATAAGACATAATCTGCCTCGTGAAACCGCAGGCTATTTACCTGCATTTTATGCCACTTTATATTTGATGGAATATGCAAAAGAGCATGATATAGTGCCTCAAAAATTTTTTACCAACAGATTTGAAACCGATACCATTGTCGTAAAACAACAAATTACATTTGATCAAATAAACAAGGTTTTAAATACGGATGATGAATTGCTGGAACATCTGAACCCACAATACAAGTTGAAAATTATTCCTTATGTAAAAGAGAAAAACTATACGTTGCGTTTGCCAGTTCATTTGATTGGGAAATTTGTTTCTAATGAAGAGCAGATTTATGCTTATGCAAAGGAAGATTTAGCCAAACGCGAAAAACAGTTGCCTAAGTTCCAAACATCGCCTGATAAAATAAGATATAGGGTACGTAACGGAGATTACCTTGGTAAAATTGCACAGCGTTACGGTGTTGGTGTATCACAGATAAAAAGATGGAACGGCTTACGATCTAATAATTTAAGGATTGGACAACGGTTGACTATTTATCCTAAAAATTACAAAACCGCATCTTCGAGCAGTAACAAAACTACGACTGAATCTACTTCAAAATCAACGCCAAAGGGCAGTTATACCACTTACACGGTTAAAAAAGGAGATTCGCTATGGATAATCTCAAAAAAGTTTCCCAAAGTTTCTGTGGAGCAAATTAAAAATTGGAACAATATTTGGAGTGTTAAAAACTTAAAGCCAGGTACCAAACTTAAAATTTATAAAAGTTAGGTAAAAGCGTTTGGTGCTTTTCAATGGCAAAATTGAAATTTTAATAACCAATTCCATTTAAACCTATGAAATGTCCATTTACTTCAAACGCTCAAAACAAACCAAACAAGATAATAAATTGGACATTCCTTCTGACCAACAAAAACCCGTCCGCCGGCGTGGCAGGCAATAAATATTTTCAGATGAAAGCTCTGTTATCAGTTGCATTATTAAGTGTATTCTTTATTTCCTGCAATTCAAAAAATACCGAATTAACGTTAAAAGATTCGAATAGTAGGATAAACCATTTGACCATAGTGATTGAAGATAATCTTTGGAAAGGTCAAATTGGAGACTCACTCAGAGATATTATTGCTGCCCCCGTACTAGGTTTACCTCAGGAAGAAACACAATTTACAGTTAATCAAGTAACGCCAACTGCTTTCTCAAATTTATTCAAAAGAAACAGAAATATACTGTTTGTGGGGATTAGTGAAAAAGAAGGCTATTTTTTAAAGAAAGATGTTTATGCAGCTCCTCAATTAACAATGACCATCTTTGGAAAAGATATAAATACGTTAAAACAATTAATTCAAGAACATAAAGAAGATATTATTTCGGTTTTTAAAGATTCAGATTTAGCTATATATCAAAAAGAAAAATCTGGAATCAGTTTAGATACTAAAGATATTAAAACATTAAATAATTTAGGCATTACATTAAAAATACCTCAGACTTATGCCGTAGTTGATGACACAGGTGATTTTTTATGGTTACGCCAAGATATTTCAAAAGGCAGTTTAAATATTATCGTATATGCCCTACCGCTTGTTGAAAAAGATAGTATAGCAATAAATATTGTTGAAAACAGAAATATTATAGGAAAAAAATACATTCCTGGTCCATCTGAAGGATCTTACATGGCTACCGAAGCGGCTTACACCCCATTTACCAAAGAAATTGAATTTTTGGGCAAATCTGCCTTTGAAACTAGAGGCACTTGGGAAGTGCCGGGAGAATTTATGGCAGGTCCTTTTTTAAATTATACTATTGTGGATAAAGAAAATAATAGACTTTTGGTTTTAGAAGGCTTTACTTATGCCCCTTCAATTAACAAACGCGATTTTATGTTTGAACTTGAGGCCATTATAAAAACCTTAAAAATTTGAGGTTGAAAATGTTTTTATTCCCCCTTTATTATCACTATAAATAATAAACGCTTTTAATTGGCTTTGTTTGTCTAAAAAATCTTTAGCTGATTTTAATGGCATTGCCATAATTGCAGTAGCATAGGCATCAACATCCGCACAATCTAGCTGAGCAATTACTGAGACACTTAACAAATTACTTTGAGCCGGGTAGCCTGTTTTTGAATTAATAATATGTGCGTATTTTTTACCCGTAATAGAATCAACCTTAAATTTACGATAGTTACCAGAAGTTGCCATAGCTTCGTTATGCAGCTCAACCGTTTTTTCGATGGAACGTGTACCATCAAAATTCGGGTTTTCTATGCCTACTTTCCAAGGTTTGCCTTTCGTTTTATTTAGTCCTCTGGTACGTAATTCACCTCCAATTTCAACGAGATAGTTGTCTATACCCCTAGTTTCTAAAAACCTACCCGCTATATCAACGGCATAGCCTTTGGCAATGGCGTTAAAATCAAAATAAATACTGTCATTGGTTTTGAATACTCTGTCATTTTGGAGTTTTACCTTATTGAACCCAACCAAATTAAGCAATTGTTTCACCTTTGCTGAGTCTAGCTGTTGTAAAGGTTTTTCTGGTCCAAACCCCCACGCGTTGACCAAAATTCCGATTGTTGGATCAAAAATACCATCCGTTTCTTGGTATATTTTGGATGATTTTTCAAAAACTTCCTTAAAATAACTATCTACAACAATCGTAGTATCTCCACTATTTATCTTAGAAATATCGGAATTGGAAATGTAGGTTGACATTGATTTATTGACCTCATAGAACAAACTATCCATAGATTTGGAAAAATCATGACCATCCTTATCAAAATAGGTAATGTGATATGTGGTACCGAAAGCTAAACCTTCCAATTTTAAGGGCTCATCTGTTCTATGTTCTTTACAAGAGCATAAAATAAAAAAAAGTATAAAAAAAAGTATAAATTTCTCGTACAACAAGCTCATTTTGAATAAATCTCCTTAATTTTTATAGAAATACAAAGGTAAAACTTTATTTTTGAGTATAGCATTGTTAAAATCTTACTAAAAAATTCTTTGCTCAAATAAATTTTTAATAACTTCGCGTACTAATTAAACAATCAATATTTAAAATCATGAAAAAAATACTTTTTCTTTCACTATCATTAGTAATCTTACTTTCGTCATGTGTATCTCAAAAAAAATATGATGATCTAATGAGTCAATATGATACAGCAAAAACCGAATTAACCGATGCAAAAGCTAAAGTTTTAGAGTGCCAAGTTGAAAAGGATAAATTTGCAGGTATGGTGGCCAATTTAGAAGCACAAAATAAATTTTTACAAGACAATCATGCTCAATCGATCAGACAGATTGAAAATTTAACTACATTATCTCAATCAGCTTCTGGTAACATTAAAGACATTGTTGCACAATTGAGTGAAAAGGACAAATACATTAACGGTATCCGTGGTGCTATGTCCAGAAAAGATTCTATAAACCTAACATTGGCTGTGCATTTAAAAAGTGCTTTGGCGGATGGTATTCAAGATGAAGACATTATTGTAAATGTTGAAAAAACCGTAGTTTATGTTGAAATTAATGACAAACTATTGTTTAGAAGCGGTAGTTCCGTAATTTCTAATAAGGCAAAAGACATTTTGGACAAAGTAGCTACAGTTATTGCCAGCCGTCCGGAGATGGAAGTTATGGTTGAAGGTTATACAGACAATGTTCCAATTAGCACTGCTATTACAAAAGATAACTGGGACTTAAGTACACAGCGTGCAACTTCAGTAGTTAGAGTATTACAAAATGATTTTAAGATTGACCCTAAGCGTTTAATTGCAGCAGGTAGAAGCGAATATTTACCGCTAGCAACTAATGACACTGCTGAAGGTAGATCAAGAAACAGAAGAACTAGAATTGTAATTTTACCAAAATTAGATCAGTTCTTTGACGTATTAGAGCAAAAGCCTGATGGAACAATTAAAGGTTCATCTGAAGAGTAATTTTTTTATAATGTTTTAAAAAAATAGGGTCAGATAATTATCTGACCCTATTTTTTTATTTTAATATTTCCCTCAGATTTAAGTGATACTCATCAAATTGTAAAAGATTGTTATGGCTGCCTCCTTCTATGGTAATGAACTTCTTTTGCTTTACCTCAACCTCCTCAAATAATTTTTTGCTATCATCATAGGGTGTTATCCAGTCGTCGGTACCATGAAAAAAAGTAATAGGGCAAGTAACTTCCTTTATATATACATTGGTCATAAATTTATAATTCAGTAAAAATATGGGTGCAAACGGAAAACGATGTTTGCCCGCGTGAGCCAAATTATAAAAAGGGACTTCTAATATTAATTGTCTAGGATTGTTATCTGCTGCTACTTTGGTAGCAAATGTGGTACCTAAGGATTTGCCATAAGCAATTATATAATCTTCATCATATTGCTTTTTTAGATAATCATAGCACAATTGGGCATCGGCATACATTTTATCTTCGTTAAAAGAACCTGTACTCTTACCATAACCTCTGTAATCCATCACAAAAGCATCATAACCGAGATCGGCAAAGTATCGGGTTACTTCGCCCCAACCTTTTAAACTTCCAGCATTTCCATGAAAATACAATACCACACCCTTTGGTTGTTCCACTTTAAAATGTAAAGCATTTATTTGTTCGCCATCGTTAGTTTTTAGATTTACTTCTTCAAAATTTCTATCAAATTGAAAAGTATAGTCTTTTGGTAACACTTGTGGTTGAAAGATTAATTTTTCTTGAAAAAAATAAGCCAGTACCGTAATAAAAATATATACAATGGCCAACCATTTCAAAACTTTAAAAATTTTCTTCATTTTCTATTTCCTTTTTTTTCTGACAAAATCTATACTTGTATTTTGTCTATCAATTGCAGCCATCTCTTTTGATTGCAGTATTTCTTTTAACGCCCTGTGGTAATCCTCAAAATTGTGCAAATTTTTATGTCCGCCGCCAATTACCAAATATAATCTTGATAGTTTGGGATTAATCCTAGACAATCTTACACTCGATTTCATGGGTATTATCCTATCATTGGTGCCGTGAATGAGTTTTATGGGGCATTTTACATATTTTATCCATTTATAGGTTGGCATGGAATATCGCATTAGCAAACCTAAAGGAATAAAGGGCAAATAACGTTTTGCATTGTTGGACATGCTGTAATACGGACATGCTAAAATTAGCATTTTAGGATTGTTAACGGAAGCCACTTTGGTTGCCAATCCGGTTCCCAATGAACGTCCGTAAACAATGATATATTTTTCATCGACTTTCTGCTTGATGATGTTATAGATAGCCTGAACATCGTCTTTCATGGCTTGCTGGGTGCGTTTACCCTTGCTTTTGCCAAAACCCCTGTAATCTATCATAAGCACGTCCCAACCGTAATGTGTAAAGTCAATGGCAAATTTACCCCAGCCTTTAATACTTTTTGAGTTTCCTTTGAGATAAAAAACGACCCCTTTCGGGTTTTTGGTTTTAAAATGAAGTCCGTTTATGGTTACTTTATCATTGAGCTGAATGTTATATTCTTCAACTTCTTGATTTTCGTATTTAAACTTAAAATCGTCTGATAGTTTTTCGGGTTTGAAGATAAATTTTTCCTGAAAAAAATAAAAAATGAGACTTATAGCACTTACTGCAATGACAAAAATAGTTATGATTAGGGTGTAGTTCATTGTGAAATTAAAGATACAAAACTTACTTTAATCAAAAAGTTTTATAAATCCTTAAAATATTAAAGCCGTATCAAAACCATAGAAATCATCTGTTTTAAAACGGCTTAGAATTGATTCAATTCGTTAATGTTAGTCACAAGCATTCCGTAAAGCATCTTCACGCTGAATCATTAATATTTTAATCTCCTCCTCATTACCCGCTTTCTCTATCAATTCGTTGTACTTTTGGGTTATTTCTTCACGAGTACCCATACAATCATCATCTGATGAACTACAAGACGCAAAAGTTAATGCGATCACTATTATCAGTTTTTTCATTATTCGTTGTTTTAATTACTTTTATAAGGCTAATTTCAGTAGTTTGAACTGCACTACATGTTGATATTGTACACTTCTGAGGTTGTATTTTGTCCTATTTCACTATACACAAAATCGGTTCCATTGTTAAAAAAGAATACTTCATAGACTTTGCCGTTAACTGGATAAATAAAAGCTGCATCAACAATTGAATTTAAGTTCAAACCTGATTTTATATTGTTGGTGCATTCATATAGGCCGAAATTGGACAGTGCAACAGTATTTGAAAACGTACCAACCTCATCGTTATAAGTGGTAATCTCTGGCTTGTCTATATTTAGATGAAACAAGCGTTCGCGGTTTTCAACTTTTATATCGCAGTGTCTATCTGGATGCCACGCAAAAGCGGCACTAACACCTTTAAATGGAGAAGAATCATCTACGCCCCATTGTCTTAATAAAAAATTTGAATTTCTAACATTAAAATATGACGGATCGTTCCATTTACCTTGTACTTGATCTCGGTTAAAACCAATAGAGCTGTAACTACCCCCACCAATAGCAAATACATACAAAGAAGATTTTAATACCACTGCTGCTGATGGGCCGCTTTGGGGTAATTTTTGAAAGATGCTATTCTCATCATTTACTTTTCGGATATCTTTTACAACGCCGTTTTCTATCCACGCATAATTGGAGGCATTGATATCAAAAAGTACCACCACATCTTTGGCCAGCCATGCCCCTGCCCCAATTCCGGTTTCACCGAATATTTTGGATAAACCTTGAAAGTCAGTGGGCAGTTTGCTTTCGGGTTGTTTTGGTTCCATTGCCGACTCTTCTTTAGAACAAGAGATTAAAAATATACTTAATAGAAGCATTAAACTGAAGATTTTAAAATTTTTCATAGTGTTATGGATTTTAAATTAAGATTATTAAATGGTTCAATATTTATGTTAATTGACTGTAATTTCTGTATAAGTGTAGTTGTATTGTCGAAAAAATTCGCCGTCCTGATTAGATAAAGTGACTTCTACCGGATACCCCAACTCGTTTAAAACGTATTCATAAATAATTTTACTTGTTGTATAAGTAATGCTTTTTATGGCTTTAGTTGACATGTTTTGAGTTATATCCATGTTAGTTGTTAAGAAATTAAAATAAGGTTGTTTTTCTAGGTCGGCGAATACCCCTTTTATAGAAGTGTATTCAATATCGGCTATATTTCCTGCAATATTCCTACGAATCAAATCGTCATTTTGGTCAAGGTAAATTGAGTGATCAATATTGGTCGACTTATAACTATTCGCAGTTTGATTGTAGTTGTATTTTATTACATCTGATAAACCTTCGTAGGTGAACTCCTTAATTTTACCGTTTTCATCATAGTAAATATGTGTAGTAGTTGTATATCCAAAGTACTTATTGACCCGGCCTTTTTCATTATATGAGTAAAGACCTGATGATAATACAACATAATTTTCAGGACTTCTTCCAACAAAGCTTTCTAGCCTATTAAGGGAATCATAAGTGAATTTTACTGTAATTATCTCGTTTTTGTCATCTGTATAGGTAATCTCACTAGGTAAATATATTTTTTTGGTGGGTTCCGCAATTTTTAAATCTTCTTCACCCGAACAAGAAGTAAAAATGAAGACCAATAGCGTAATAAGTGTAAACGATAGGTATTGTGCTTTTTTCATGTTTAATTTTTTATGTTAATTGACTGTTATTTCTACATAGGTGTAATTGACTTTTTCCAAAAACTCCCCAACATCACTGCTGTAGTTAACCTCAACTGGGTAGCCAAGTTCATTTAAAACATAATCGCACCTTATTTCACCTACCTCAACTATATTTATGGTTTTTAAGGCTTTACTTGACATATATTGTGTAACAAAATCGTCTTTATAGAAAAAATGAAAATAAGGTTGCTTTTGAAGATCTGAGAATACACCTTTTACTTCAGTATAATCATAATAAACTTCAGCATAATCAATGCTATGTATTCTATCGTCACTTTGGTTAAGGTAAACCATAGAATTATTAGTGTCCTCATCTCCCGACCCCCATTTGTAACTGTTCGTAGATTTATTGTAAAAATAATCTACTGTATTACCGTATAAATGGTTGTAGATGCCAGAAATTTTATCATTTACGTCATAATAAATTTTTTCGTAACCGTTGCTGGATAAATAATTAACTCTATTAATCAATCCCTTTTCATCATAAGTAAAGCCATATCCATCAACTGAAAATCTTGAGATTGTATGATACGCCGTTAACCTACCAATAGAATCATAATCAAATTTGATAGTTATGGTTTCCCCACTGCTATCGACATACATTGCCGCTCTAGGTAAATAAATTGTTTTTGCCGAATTTAAATCGTCATCACTTGTACAAGAAGTAAAAATGAAAGTTAATAGTGTTATTACCACCAACACCATGGAGTTTACTTTTTTCATAATTATTTGTTTTGAGGTTAATATTAAATTTTGTTTGAGAGACTTGCCCGATGTTTACATTAACTTACCGAGCAAGACCTCAAAACAAAGTTGACGCAAACATATAAACACTGTTTTAGGGTGCAAAAAAAACACAGGGTACAAAAGGGGTACATAAAAAAACACCTGTAATTAAAGGTGTTTCAGAAGGTTTATACTTTTAACAGAAGTTTAAATGGCAATTATTATAGCTTCTAAAGACTGATCTGAATCAATCCCCATCTTTTTACGAAGACGTTGTCTAGCTTTTTTAATACCATCATGAGAGATGTTTAAAATATTTGCAATTTCTTTAGAAGACAGGTTCATTTTTAAAAGTGCCATAAGACGTAAATCATTAGTAGTTATGGCCGGGAATTTTTGTTGTGCATTGCTGTTAAAATCTTTATATACTTCTTGAAAATATTTGCTGAAGTTTTCCCAATTATTATCATCTTGCAAATCAAAATTGATGGTCTGGATAAGCATTTGGTAACCCGGATCGGCATTGGCATCGGCTTTAAGTACTTTTGCTTTCTGTTTTAAATCATTAAGCACTTCGTTCTTTTTGGCCAAATGTAGGGCGTGCGTGGTCAGCTCTTTGGTTTTAAATTCCAAATCCGCTTTCATTATCTCTTTCTCCACTTTGCTGCGTTTTAATCTTTGATAAAATGCATAAAGCCCAATAATTGCAAGCAGTAGCCCTAGACCCAACAAAAGGCGTTGTTGGTTGCTCACTTTGTTTTTTACATTTAACAGATCAATTTCGTTCTTTTGGTTTTTAATTTCTTGTTCTTTTTTTTCAGTTTCATAAATGGTGCGGAGTTCTTCAATTTGTTGTATTTTTTTATTTGAAAATAAACTGTCTTTTATTTTTTGTGATGCTTTGAGGTAAACAACGGCTTCTTTATGTTGGTTTAAAGTATCCAAAATTTCAGACCTATACTGGTACAGGTTTTGTAAAAGAGGCAAAGTACCATTTGTTTTTGAAATTATTATTGCCCTATTGTTTTTGTTAAGAGCATCTGAAAAATTATTTGATTGATAATCAATTTGAGATAATAGACTATAAGCGTCAGCCAATCTTAATTGAAGATTTTCTTTTTCCGCAATGGCCTTGGTGTCCATCAACAACTGTTTTGCTTTTGGGTAATTTTTATTAATAATTTCCAATTCAGCCAACTTCAATAAGCCCCCCGATATAGGTAATTTAGCATCAACCTCTTTAGCATACGAAATGGCTGAATTATACGATGTTTCGGCATTCTTATAATCTTTTAAATTTTGATAGGAAATGCCCAATGAATTATAAGCATAGGCCAAATAAACTTTGTCATCTAATTTTTTATAGATATCAATAGCCTGCTTAAAATATTCAATAGATTTTTCATGGTTTTCTAAATTAGATTCTATGTCGCCAATTTGTTTTATGACATCTGCCCTTCTCGCTTCATCATTTATTTCTTCCAAGTATTTTAGAGCCTTAAGTGCCTCAAGTAATGCAATTCTATAGCTTCCTTTTTGTATATATATATTAGCAAGCACGTTATGTTGTGCACCAATAAACTTAGTTTTTAAATCACCTTCTTTTTCATGCTCTTCAATTATTTTTAATGTTTCATTTGTGAGGCTGATGGCTTCATCTAAAGCACCAGTTGATTGTTTAATTGATGATAATGAGTGATTTACAAAAATTAACCCTCTATTATTATTTATTTCTTTATAGTGTTTTTTCGCTTTGGTGTAATAATGCAGGGCAGAATCATATTCACTTCTATTTTCATAATAGTTACCTATATGCCTATTCCCGGTGGCAATTCCTTTTTTGTAACCTATTTTTTTTGAAATCTCTAATTCTTTTAGCGAGTAGTTTTTAGCTTCTTCTGGTTTTGAATACATCAGTCTTTCATGTAGCATACCTAAAATAGCTACCTTTACCGTATCGTCTTCTTTGTTATTTTTAAGTTCAAGTTTTAAACTATCAATTAACTTAGTGTTTTGGGCATTGAGTCCCGTTGAAAAAAGAAGTAGAAGAAAGAAGATTAATTGTCTCATGTGTTTATTTTTATTGTTTTTCATCGGACACATGCTGTTCGCAAATAATCATCTCCTTAGGTGATAATGCTTTTAACATGCTCGTTTCAAGGTTTTAAAATTGGATATAAAGATAGTATTTAAAAAAACAGCTTTAAAATTGAACGGTAAGACAAAAGGGGTACATGCTTAACTATATAAGTTTTGACGATTTTTGATGTCAAAAATATAAGCCTGATTACATACCCACCCCATAAAAATAAGCGATATTTTGGTCAGTATCGACCAAATAATAATGATCACCACCACCTGTCCATTCATTGGAATCCCTTTTTGAAAAACATCTTTTATTTTTAACATTTTCGGGATTCCAACCTTCTTTAAAGTCTAGCTTAAGGTCAATTGGCGAGGTCAGTCCGTACTCAATATCGTTCCATGTGGTTTCTTCGTAACCTAAGTTCAATAATTTATCAATAAAAGATGGGGCCGTATTAAATTTTAAAAATAGAGAATAACCTTGCCAACATTCCCCACCACCTTCTATGTCAGAAATGGATTCAACCAAAGGTTTTTCAATAATATATTCAACTATTTCATTGGTCGGAGTTGCACAGCCCGCTTGTTGCTTGCAAGACAACAAATTAATGCAAACAAAAAATAGTAATAAGATTTTTTTCATCTTCTAAGGTATGATTATGTCAAACTCTTCAAATGCTACGTAATAGGGTTGATCTTTAAAAACAGGCATTTCTACACTTTCCGCATTGGCAATGCCCACACCTGCAAACCAAACTTTGGCATTTTGTCTTATGGCATGTTGCTTAAAGGTTTCCATCCAAATTACATCGTAATCTTGGGCATTTTGCAGATTAGAAGTTACCTTTACCAATACAAAAATAGTAGGTTCACCCTTTTTATATAATACATATTGTGGATGTTTTTTGAGCTTGCTATTAATTGCCACAAACTCATAACCCATTTGCTGTAATTTTTCGCCTACTATGTTCATTCCTAGGTTATGCAGTTCTTGTTCGGTGAGTGGGATCATTTGGTTCGTGGTTTTTCTATTTCAGGTTATTGGGTTAATTGCAAAAACTATTTATTTTTTCAAAAATAAGGATTATTAGGTTAATCCAATTATCCGTTCTTAACTGTCCACCTCTGGAGAAACGATTAATCAACGACTAACAGTTTTGATAAAACACCTGAAATCTTAAAGTTATCACTTAAATAGCGTGTTTTTAAAAAAATAATTACATTTACATCTATAAGCGATATAAACGCAATAGAAGTATTAATTGCGTTTATACAATTGTTGGCAAACATATTGGAAAATAGTAATCAATAATAAACTAAATTAAAATAATTGTATCTTTGAATTGTGGAAAAAATAGGTGAAATAGAAATCCGAGTGGTGGGTAAATCAGGTAATCAAAGTTTAAGACCTGACAACTATGACATTAAACATATTGCAACGATTTTGCAAAATGTTGAGGACTTATTATATCCAAACAATAAGAAAGATAGACCTATAATAACTTATGATATTCAAGAGGGTTCTGTAAGACATTTGTTTAAAACGACTATTCAAACAGTAATAGGATTTAGTGCTGTATTAGGTCAAGTTCAAGCCAATGAATCTATAGATTTTTTAGAATTAAAAACTGCGAGAGCAATTGAAAATATCCAATATTTATCACGTCAGAAAAATTATGAATTCCAAATAAAAACTTCTCTCAGTGGGGATTATGAGCTAACCATTAACCCTTCAACTAAATTTTTTAGAGCTGATAATATTTGGGTCGATGCAGAATTCTACTTTTATGGTATTTTAAAAGATGCTGGTGGAAAAAGTAAAGCCAATATCCATTTAGATACCCAAGATTATGGATACTTATCTATTGAAACTGGCGAAGAATTTTTAAAGGAAAGAGAAGAAAATTTACTTTATAAGAAATTCGGTGTTAGGGCGAGTGGAAAACAGAATATCGAAACTGGTGAAATCGACACAAAATCACTTTCTTTACTAGAACTAATTGATTATCAACCTAAATTTGATAGTGACTATCTGAATTCACTAATTAAAAAGACCAAAAAAAGCTGGAAAAACATTAATCCGGATGAATGGTTGTTAAATTTGAGAGGTGGATATGAAGCATAGTGTTTTATTAGATACAAGTTTTTTTATTCGGCTTCTTAATGATGAAGACCCACTTCACACAAATGCTGTAGGTTATTTTAAATATTTCTTGGAAAGTGAAATCGCTCTAAAAATTTCCACAATTACTATTGCTGAATATTGTGTGCTTGGAGCACTCGAGGATTTACCTTTAAAAAACCTACAAATTGTTCCGTTTAATTTAAAAGACGCAGAAAAGACAGGTGAATTTGCCAAAATTATTTTTTCAGAAAATAAAATGAATGAAGAAAAGCTATCACCACGAGCGATTATACCTAATGACTCAAAACTTTTTGCTCAATCTGATTTAGATAAAACTATTACTCATTTCGTAACATCTGACGTTCGTTCAAAAAGCACTTTAGCTTTATTAAAAAGAGGAACTAATCCAAAATTCGATATAATAAGTATTGATGTTCCATATACAGAAACATTTGGGATTTTAGATTTATAAAAATACGTTTTACAACAATGTACTGTAGTAAAAAACAAATAAAAAGACACTAACTTTTCTCTAAAAGTACTTTTATAGTTTCCATTTTATACTAAACCTGTAACAATAATTGCTAACGCGAATTCTCTTTGCTCATGTCTCATGGATTTACTACCTACCTACCGGCGAGCAGGTTTGGTTTTTATTTGTTAAATTAGTTGCTTTACTGCATAGCCATGTTGAAATTCATTTCTACATTTAAACTGTTTAAACATGTATAAAGAAAAATTAGCCCTTTATGATAAATTGGTTGACAAATGCCCCAGATTTGAAAGAAAAGGCAAAACCATGCCTTATACCTCTGCCAATGGGTATATGTTTTCACTCTTAAATAAGGATGGTGAACTAGGAATTAGATTCTCTAAAGAAGTACAACAAAAATATATGGCAGCATTGAACACCACCATTTTTAAATCTTATGGAGCCATTATGCGTGGTTATATTTTAATTCCTGACAGTATGATAGACGATTTAAACAACCTAGCCAATTATTTAAATGAAAGTTACGATTATGTTATGTCTTTGAAGCCTAAATAACCAAAAGAACAAAAAATGAAACTGATTGAATTTTTGCAACTATCAGGTATTGATCTGTCTTCTGAATTACAGCAAGATTTGCTAGGAACCCTTGTTAAGAAAGTGTACGAAAAGGGAGATTATTTTCATAAAGAAGGCCGTGTTTGTAAAGAACTTGGTTTGTTGATTGAAGGTCAGGTGGCGTTAATCCATCTAGTTGATGGAACAGAATTTACCCGATGGGTGGGCATTAAGAATACTTTTATAACTTCCTTGGGTAGTTTTATAAATGAAGTAGCTAGTATAAATGGTTTACGATTTTTATCAGATGCTAAAGTCGAAGTCATGACCAAAAAAGATTTTGACAGATTGTTATATACTTATCCAGAATTTCAACAATTTGTAATTAGAGCAATCAGTCAAGATTTGGTAAAGTATCAATATCTGGCGGATTTATTTATTACCACAAAAGGCACAGAACGCTACCTTAAATTTCAAGAAAAATATCCTCAAATTGTACAAGAAATCCCTCAAAAATATATTGCCAGTATTTTAGGAATGAACCCACGTCATTTGAGTAGAATTCGCAAAAAGTTAACTACAACACCGAAATAGACAAATGTCCTTGTACATAATTCTTTTTATATTCAATTTTGAATATATTTTAGCCATTACCTCAATTTTGCTATTATAAAAAATAGGATTATGAAAACAAAGACATTGATTTCGATAGTATTTACATACTTTTTTTTATCCATTACCTCTTGCGAGGAAATTACTCAAGAAGAACCTCCAATGGGCGATTGCAAGTATAGTTTTCTCAACGAACCTATTGGTTTTTGTGGTTTTGATTTGGACAAAGTACCCTATTGCATAGATTGCCCTGACGAAGAGGGTAAATTAGGTACTTATAATATTTTGATAGATCAACCCAATGATAAATATAATGATGCTGTACCTTTAAGACCTACGGTTTTGGCCGTACATGGATACCTACCAAATTCCAACGAGCCCAACGACCCTTGGGGAGCTTGGACATTAAATTTAATGCGTAAAAATTTTTGCAAATATGGTTACACCGTGGCTTCTTTAGAGTATCGTCAAGATATAAAAGATTTTTCAAAACAACCTATTTGCGAAATTCCAGAAATGGAAATTATAAAAACACATTATAGAGCTATTCAGGATTTAAGGAAAGCCATTAATAAGATTTATGAAAATCCAGCTGATTATGGTATTGACATCAATAACTTGTTTTTGTTAGGGAATAGCCAAGGGGGTATGACCGTCTTAAACGGAATGTTCGCTAACGACGAAGAAGAATGGTTGGCAAGTTTCCCGTCTGAATTTAATAATATAAAAAATGAATTAGGCCCTTGGGAAGCAAGACGTCCTGTAAAGGGTATAATTTCAGTAGCTGGATCAGTATATAATCTAGATTTTTTTGATCAAAGTGATAACATCCCTCTATTCTTAGCACATGGGGTTTGTGACAATGCAGTACCCTATAAAATGGGAGCTTATTATGATTGTCCAACTGATATAAAAGTTAACGGAAGTTACGACATAGCCTGCAAAGCACACCAATTAAACAAACCATATAGTTTACATAGTGTAAAAGGGCTAGGTCACGATTGGAATGATGAAAAGAATGATGAAATAGCTATTAAAATACGTAATTGGATTAAAGATCAGGTTGTTTGTGGTGAACCCAAACAAGAGGAGTTTACAACTACAGCTAATGAAGTGAAATGCCCAGAGACAAGTACTAGTGTTGCTGGTTGTAATTGAATTCACAAATAGAAAACAAAAAAACCGACACAATACTGTATCGGTTCAATTATCTCATTAACTTTCAAGATTATTTTTTGTCAGATTTTGTAGTCTTAGCCATTATAAAAACTCCATAAGCAGCTAAAATCACACCAAGAAATGTACAGGAAAGGTATAATATTTTCGAGCTTTTCATTGACATTAAAGTGGTTCCAAATATTGTAAATAATGCTCCAAGGCTCGAAATAATAATTCCTTTATTATCGTTTTTCTTGTCAGTCATTTTAAACTTAATTTTTAAGCTCATTCAAAAATCGATGGCAACGAATGATTATCCTCCAAAGTCGTCAAACCTGATATTTTCATCTGGAATACCGAAGTCCTCGCCCATTTTTTGAACGGCTTTGTTCATTAATGGTGGCCCACAGAAATACAATTCTATATCTTCAGGGGTTTCGTGATGGTTCAAATAGTTGTCAATAACACAATTGTGTATAAAACCAACAAATCCATCACCAGGGGCATCAATGTCCTCTTTTACTTTCCAATTATCCTCTTCCAATGGTTCAGATAAAGCCATATAAAATTTAAAGTTAGGAAATTCCTTTTCCAAATCTTTAAAGTGGTCTATATAAAACAGCTCACGTTTAGAGCGTCCACCATACCAATAGGTTACTTTTCTTCCTGTTTTTAAGGTTTTGAATAAATGATACAAATGTGATCGCATTGGTGCCATACCAGCTCCACCACCTACATACAGCATTTCGGCATCGGATTCATTGATAAAGAACTCGCCGTAAGGTCCAGAAATAATAACTTTATCGCCAGGTTTTTGGTTAAAAATATAGGAAGATGCAATACCTGGATTTACATCCATCCATCCATTTTTATTTCTATCCCATGGTGGTGTTGCAATACGTACATTCAACATAATTTCGCGACCCTCAGCAGGATAAGAAGCCATAGAATAAGCACGTTCTACAACCTCATCGTTTTTCATTACCAATGGCCATAGGTTAAACTTATCCCATTCCTCTTGAAACTTATCAGGTCTTTCATGCTCTTCAGGGTGTGCGGTAATATCCATATCCTTATAGTTGATTACGCAAGGTGGAATTTCAATTTGAATATAACCACCTGCTTTGTAACCCATATCTTCTGGAATTTCTACCACAAATTCTTTAATAAACGAAGCAACATTGTAATTTCTTACAACCGTAGCTTCCCATTTTTTAATACCAAAAACCTCTTCAGGAATGGTAATGTTCATATCCTGTTTTACCTTAACCTGACAAGAAAGCCTGGCTCCTGCCTTTAACTCTTTACGTGTAAAATGTGGTGTTTCGGTAGGCAACGCTTCCCCTCCACCTTCTAATACGTGGCACTCACATTGGATACAAGTACCGCCACCACCACAGGCAGATGGTAAAAATATTTTTTGTCCACTTAAGGTTGAAAGTAATGAATCTCCCGAAGGCACCTCTATTTCCTTTTCTCCATTAATTGTAATTTTAACGGGTCCAGATGGAGCTAATTTTTGTTTTACGAATAATAAAAGTGAAACCAATAACAATGTAATTGCCAAAAATGCAACTACCGTAGCTATGATTACCCCTGATGTACTTACTGCTAATAACATATTATTGATTTAAAGCGGTTGTAGTTTCTTCTATTTCTTCTTCTTTGGTCGAATTAACGTCGGCGTCATTATCATTCTCCTCTATTTGAATAGCTTGCTCGGTTGGTGCTGCTTGTTCTGCACCTTCGTCACCTCCGGTTAACATTCCTCCAAAGCTCATAAAGCCGATGGCCATTAATCCTGTAAGGATAAAGGTTATTCCTAATCCACGCAACGCAGGTGGAACGGCTGAATATCTAATTTTTTCGCGAATGGCAGCAATGGCGATAATGGCCAAAAACCATCCGATACCCGAACCAACACCATAAGTTAAGGCTTCTGACAACGTAGGAATTTCACGAGATTGCATAAATAAAGAACCCCCTAAAATAGCACAGTTTACCGCAATCAACGGTAAAAAGATACCCAAAGAGTTATATAACGCCGGTGAAAATTTTTCTACCACTATTTCTACCAATTGTACCATGGTTGCAATGGTTGCTATAAACATGATAAAGGATAAAAAGCTTAAATCATAACTTGCATACTCTTCACCCAACCAAGCCAAAGCTCCCTCTTGCAAAACATATTGGTCTAACAACCAGTTTAACGGTACAGTAACCGCCAATACAAAAATAACGGCAGCTCCTAAACCAACAGCGGTTGAAACTTTTTTAGATACAGCTAGGTAAGAACACATTCCTAAGAAATATGCAAATACCATATTATCTACAAATATCGATTTAAAAAATAATTCTAAATATTCCATGTTTTATAGTGTTCAGTGTTCAGTGTTCAGTGTTCAGTGTTCAGTGTTCAGTGTTCAGTGTTCAGTGTTCAAATTATTATTTTTGAATTTTAACCCCAAATCTTTGAGGGTTTAAAATCATGTAATTTATTAACTTACCCACTTCTTCACTTTGTATTATTAATTTATCAAAATCCTCTTTATTTATATATTCACAGGCTAAAGAAAACTCCAACCATGTTTGTACTTCAGAATTTTCAGCATCACTATCCGTTAACTTACTCGCAAAATGCTTTGGGTAAACTCTTTTTCTATATGCTTCTGAAATACTTGCCGAAACACTTCTCGAAGCTCTTCTAATTTGACTTGTCAACGAATAGACTTCTTCTTTCGGAAACCCCTTCGTGATTTCAAATATAGCCATAGCTAAATCGAAAGACTTTCTATATGCTAATAAATCTTGAAATCTCATTACTGTTTCTTCAATTTAAATGTTCACTCCAGTTCTAACTGCCAACTGAAGACTGAACACTGCCTACTAATTTTTTAATGTTCTTCTACTAATTCTTTATTTTTACTACGTTGTACCCAAATAATAAGCCCAACTACAATCAATGCCATTGGAGGCAGTACCATAAATCCGTTATTTTCATAACCGATGCTGAATAGTCCTGTTTTTTCTACAGGGTCTCCTAACACTTTGAATCCGAATAATGTACCTGACCCTAATAATTCCCTAAAGAAACCTACGATGATTAAAATAACACCATAACCAGCAGCATTACCAATTCCGTCGAGAAATGATCTCCATGGGCCTTCTGCTAATGCAAAAGCTTCAAAACGCCCCATGATAATACAATTTGTAATAATCAATCCAATAAATACAGAGAGTTCCTTACTTAAGGTGTATGCAAAAGCTTTTAATACTTGGTCAACTATAATTACTAACGTAGCAACTACAATTAATTGTACGATAATTCTAATTTTAGATGGGATAATGTTTCTCATTAAAGAGATTACCACATTACCAACACCCATTACAAATAGCACCGAAATTGCCATTACCACAGAAGGTTTTAGCTGTGCTGTAATTGCCAATGCAGAACAAATACCCAATACCTGAATGGTAATAGGATTATTGTCCGTTAACGGGTCGGTAATCAGTTTTCTATTTTTTTTAGAAAACAAAGGCTCTTTGGGAATTTTTACTACTTCCTCTTTTTCTGCTACTTCTGCCATAATTATTTTAACGTTTTAAAATAAGGTACATACATTCTTAAATCTTTCTTTATCATTGCTGTTACTCCATCACCAGTAATGGTTGAACCTGCAATAGCATCCACTTCATAATCATTTTTATCTTCATTTTTAGGATCTGCATTTCCTTTTGCTACGGTTATTCCTTTAAACACCCCAGCTTCAGTAAGTAAATGTTCTCCATAGAAATCATCCATAAAATAACGTTGTTTGATTTCCGCACCTAAACCAGGTGTTTCTCCTTTATGGTCAAAAAATACGCCTTGTACAACCATTGATTTGTCAAGAGCTACAAATCCCCAAATGGCATCCCATAATCCTTTTCCTCTAATTGGAACAACATAGATTGGTTCACCATCTTTTTCGCCTTCAAACAATGGAAGTCTTCTTTCATAATCTGGATCTTTGGCTTTTGTCTCTTCTTTTTTGATGTCTATTAAATAAGCTTCAGGATCTTCGGTAACTTCATCTCCTTGAATTACATATTGCTTTTTGATAGTGCTGTTAAAAACTTCCTCAACCCTATCAGTGGAAATAAAGGCTACATCATTTGCCCCTTCGTTATCGTTAATGCCCATGGCATACAATATATTCTGCTGTTTTTCAAAACGCTCATTTGCTTTTACCAAAGGTTTTAAACCTTGGGCAAGTCCTGCAAGTATAGAACCCACTACCAACACCATAACGATGGCAAAAATAATGGTGTAACTATTTTTATCTGTATCGATTGCCATAATTTAAGCTGTTTTTAATTTTGCTCGTTTTAATCTTCTTTTCACATTGCCCTGTACCACATAATGATCTATGGTAGGTGCAAAAACGTTCATTAATAATATTGCCAACATTACCCCTTCTGGGTAGGCTGGATTAAATACCCGAATCATAATAGAAATAAATCCGATCAAGAAACCGTAAATCCATTTTCCTCTGTTGGTTTGCGATGCCGTTACTGGGTCAGTTGCCATATAAACTATACCAAATGCCATACCGCCAATTAATAGATGTTGCCAAAATTCAGTACTCATCAAACCGTGAAATTTGCTCGTTTCCGTAATCCATCCCGCATCAACAACCATATTAAAAATAAGGCCCATAGCCAAAGCCCCTATAACCGCACTTAACATTATACGCCAGCTACCTATTTTAGTAAAGATGAGGAACAATCCGCCCAAGAGAATTAACAGCGTTGATGTTTCGCCTATAGAACCTGGAATAAAACCAAAGAACATATCCATTACGGAATAGTCAACTGGGTTTGATTGAGCCAAGCTACCTAAAATAGTTTCTCCAGAAATAGCATCAGCAGTGGAGCCATTTGCAATTTCTTTGGTTCTTTCTACAGCACCATGTACCCAAACTTTATCACCACTCATCCAAGTTGGATAGGCAAAGAACAAAAATGCTCTAATCGTTAAAGCAGGATTTAAAATATTCATACCTGTACCGCCAAATACTTCTTTTCCGATAACTACACCAAAAATAACAGCGATAATTAACATCCAATAAGGAGTGTCTATAGGAATAATAAGAGGAACCAACATCCCTGTAACCAAATATCCTTCCTCAACTTCATGTCCCTTTATGGTTGCGAAAATAAATTCAACACCTAAACCAACTCCATAAGAAATAATGATCAACGGTAGCGTTTTCCAAAAACCCAATGCAAAATTTTGAAAGTTCCAAAATTCAGGTCTAAAAAACCCTGTTGATATTGCTTGAATGTCCCCAGTAGCAATATAATGCTGATAGCCCGCATTGAACATACCAAAAATTAGACACGGAATTAATGCCATAATTACCGTATTCATGGTACGTTTTAAATCGTCAGCAGCCTTTATATGTGTCCCTGCATGAGCAGTTTCGTTTGGCGTATATAAAAACGTATGCAAGGCATTAAAGGCAGGTGCCATTTTTGTGCCCTTATACTTCTCTTTTAACTTATGTAAGTTTTGTTTTAAACCCATTGTCTTTTATTTATCCTATTTCTTCTAACATTAAGTCTAGCCCTTCTCTAATAATTTGCTGATGTGGTTGTTTAGACACACATACAAACTCCGTTAAGGCAAAATCTTCCGGTACTACCTCGTACATCCCTAAGGCCTCCATTTCGTCCAAATCTTTATACAAACAAGCTTTTAGGATTTGCATCGGATAAATATCTAATGGAAAAACCTGTTCGTAATTACCTGTAAGTACAAAATTTCGATGTTCACCGTTCATATTTGTAGTAAGATCGTATTTTTTATTTGGTGTTAACCAAGAAAATGTTAAGGCCCTAGTGTTAGAAATTTTATTGAAAATCGGCTTGTTCCAACCAAAAAACTCATAATCATCACCTTCAGGAATTGCTGTTATCTCATTGTCATAATACCCTAGGTAATCCTCCCGTTTAACTTGTTTGCCGGTAAGTACATTACCGCTTATAATTCTTGTATTGCTATCTAAATTTTCAGAAACAATATCTGCAATATTAGCTCCAGCAACAACTTCAACATATTGATTTTTAATAAATTGAGATCCCGTTAGAGCGATAGTCCTTTTAATATTAAACTTTCCTGTAAGTAGGAGTTCACCAATAACCACTAAATCTTGTGGTGTAACTACCCAAACTATTTCGCCTTTGTTTATAGGATCGATTTTTGCAATTTGCGTACCAACGTTGCCACTTGGATGTGGTCCAGAAACCTTATGAATTTCCGCACCAGTTACCGTAGACATTGGTGAATTGGATTTTTTGCCAATGCTCACATGAACCTTTCCTTCGGTCAGTTTAGATAATGCAGTAACTGCCGCTTGCAATTCAGCTTCTTTACCCTGTAAAATATAATCATAATCAGCAGCCAATGGTGCACTGCTATAAGCAGAAATAAATATTGCTTTTGGGGCTTCGTTTGGGTTGGCAATAACATCATACGGACGTTTTTTAATAAATGGCCAACAACCAGAAGCTAATAAATGTGCTTTTATTTCGTCAGCACCAAGACTATTAGGGTCCTTTTTACCAAAATCTTGATATTGCTGTTGCTTGTCCGCTAAAATTTTAATTTCTAAAATTTTTCGTTTGGCACCTCTTACAATTTCAATGATTTCACCGCTTACGGGTGAAGGGAACATTATTTCTTCATACTTTTTGGAATGAAAAACAGCTTCACCAGCTTTAACTTCTGCTCCTTGTTTTAAAATAAGTCTTGGCGTAATTTTGTGGAAGTCTTCAGGTTTTAAGGCGTAAACACTACCTAAGGAAGGCTTAGTGGTAGTTTTCTCTGCTTCGCCTACAAGCTTAATATCTAAACCTTTTTTAATACGAATGTCTTTTGACATATTAATAGAATATGGTTAATTATCAATAAAAAACGGTGCAAATTTAAAGATTTTGTACGTGTTATTTACCTTTTTATATGATAAATTATTATTTATAACGATTCTAAATAATGATACCGATTTTAAAGTAAAAATAGTCAAATAAAAACTTCGTTTTCAAGAAATAAGCTAAAATTTTTTTGCACGACAAATCATGAGAAAAATGCCACGAATTCACTAATTTTTTAATTATTATGGATTAAATACCAAGGATAAGCACTAATTTTTAAAAAATCTATAGATTTTTTAATTCGTGATGATTATCTTTTCATAACCAATATCATTTAATTCGTGTACCTGCCCGTCCGGCAGGCGGGTTGGTGGCTAAAATGGTTGAGTCTAAGAAATTACAGAGATAATTTTTCCTTGCTAAAATTAAATCATTAGTTTTGGTATAACTTTTGATTCTAACAGTTCAAAATTAATCAATGCAACACCCTGTTTATCGCTTTTTTATATTAATCTTTTTAACTCTTTATTCGGGTTTAGGTGTTGCACAAACTGAAGTAATTGTTAACCCGCCCGAATATATAAAAACCATTGTCTTTCGATCTGGGCAGATAAACAACTATGCTCCTATCGTGAAATTAGGCGAACCTTTACTGCTAGAATTTGACGATTTAAGTGACAGTCAGGCCGAATATTCCTATAAAATTGAACATTACGATTACGATTGGAAAGTTTCAAAACTTATTGCCACAGAATTTATTAACGGTTATGATAACGATTGGATAAGAAATTTTGAAAATTCGTTTAACACGCTACAGCCTTATACCTATTACAGGTTATCGCTACCAAATGAGAATACGCAAATAAAATTAAGCGGTAATTATTTAATTAGCATTTTAGATGAAAATGGTAAAATTCTTTTTACAAGACCTTTTATTGTTTATCAGCCTTTAGTTAATGTTGGTGTAAGTGTGCACAAGAGTAGAGATATTAGCACAATAAATTCTAAACAGAATATAGAATTTAGCATTAATCATCCTGATTTGTTGATTAACAATCCCAGTCAAGAAATTAAGGTCCTTCTTTATCAAAATAACGATTGGAATACCGCTGTCAAAAACATAAAACCCCAGTTTTACAGAGGCAATCAACTATTGTATAGGTATTCTGATAAAACATCCTTTTGGGCAGGTAACGAGTACTTGTTTTTTGACACCAAAGAGATCAGAAATGCAACAAATAACATTGCTAAGAGTCGTCTTGACGGGTTGTTCAATACCTATTTATATACAGACGAAATGCGTAAAAATAAACCTTACACCTTCTATCCGGACGTAAATGGTAATTTCGTAATCAGAACTATCGACAGTGATACCAATGCCACCGAAGCCGATTATTCTTATGTGCATTTTACACTTGAAGCCTATACCGATGTAGGCGAAGATGATATTTATATCTATGGCGATTTTAACGATTGGCAATTGACCGAAGAAAACAAAATGGAATATAACGAACGCCTTAAACTTTATACCCGTACCATGTTATTAAAACAAGGCTTTTATAATTATACTTACGTAACGGGAGATGATGAGGGCAATATCAATAACCACGCCATTGAAGGCTCTTTTTACCAAACCGAAAATGATTATTCCGTACTTGTTTATTACAAACCTATTGGGAGTAGATATGACCAAGTAATAGGCTACGGCCGAGCCAATTCTGAAAACTTACGCAACTAAATTCCTTTTTCTGTATCTACTTTGTATAAACTCAATATACATCAATAAAAATATTCATATATTTGTGATAATATTTACCACTATTTAGCTATGGTACAGCAAGTAACAAAAGGAATTAAAATATCTGTAAAAACAAAGTTTGAAGGCATCAGCCATCAGAGCAATAGACTATTTTTTACTTTCAGCTACCAAATTACCATTGAAAATCAAAGTAATGCGTCTGTTCAGTTAATAAGCCGTCACTGGAAAATATTCGATGCTTTAAAAAGCTTGGAAATTGTTGAAGGTGAAGGAGTTATTGGTAAAAAGCCTATTTTAGCACCTAAAAAATCTTATACTTATAGTTCTTATTGCAACCTTACTTCGCCAACAGGAGCTATGAAAGGATTCTACAATATGATTAACTTTACCAATACAAGTAGGTTTAAAGTTCAGATACCATCTTTTCAATTGACGGTACCTGCTATTTTGAATTAACAACAAATTCACTTCTTTTACTTTAAATAAAATTTACTACTTTTAGTCATTCATGTATATCTATACTATAAGAATTGATTTACAATGAAATCAACCACCAGGTTTTCTAAAAACAAAAGAGGCATTGAATGTTTAAATTGTAATCAACCTATTTCTGATAAGGACAACTTTTGCTCTAACTGCGGACAAGTAATACCATTTCTGATTTAAAAATACTCAAAAAATGTTTTAGTGTATAATTGATAACTGGTGATAGATTTTATAAGTTCAGGAGTTAGTTGGTTTACCATCTCAGTAATTTTATCTTGTA
>NZ_JAXKVV010000021.1:0-57504 GCF_034296135.1 Aureibaculum koreense | reverse complement strand
ACAAGATAAAATTACTGAGATGGTAAACCAACTAACTCCTGAACTTATAAAATCTATCACCAGTTATCAATTATACACTAAAACATTTTTTGAGTATTTTTAAATCAGAAATGGTATAACTTTGGAGTGTGCCAAGTGTCATGACCATAAATACGACCCTCTATCACAGAAAAATTATTTCGAAATGTATTCCTTTTTTAATAATGTAAAAGAAAAAGGTTTGCAGTGGAATGCTGTGGAAGCAGCCGATAGAAATTATTTTGCCGATGCTCCCTATATTACCATTTCTGATGAAGATACTGAGAATATACTATCCTTTGTCAATAAAAAAGAAGCTGAGTCCGTAAATGTAATGGTAATGAACGATTCTTTGTCCAGAGAAACGTTTGTTTTCAATCGAGGCGAATATGATCAACCTGCCGAGAAAGTTACTTTTAACACACCTAAAATTATCCTTCCGTTTACAGATAAGTATCCCAAAAACAGATTAGGCCTGGCAATGTGGATGACCGATGAAAACAATCCATTAACCGCAAGGGTTTTTGTGAATAGAACTTGGGAAATGTTGTTTGGAGTAGGTTTGGTAGAGACTGTTGAGGATTTTGGTGTACAAGGGAGTTTGCCTACGCATCCCAAATTATTAGATTGGCTTGCCAAAGATTTTATGGAACATGATTGGGATATAAAGTATCTCATCAAAAAGATAATGCTCTCCGCCACATATCAGCAGACTTCGGTGGCATCAAAAGCACAAAAAAAAGCCGATCCTGAAAATAAATTATTGGGTAGGGCACCCAGATTTAGAATGACAGGTGAAATGATTCGCGATTATTTTTTAACAACAAGCGGTTTATTAAATCCAGAAATTGGTGGGCCAAGTGTGCGACCTTACCAGCCAGCGGGACTTTGGGAAGAAACCAACGCAGGTGGTAATAGAGGTACGCTGACAAAATACATACCTGATACCAATGAAAAATTGTACAGAAGGTCTTTATATACTTTTTGGAAAAGAACACTACCGCCACCTGGTATGACTATATTTGACGCACCAACCCGAGATTATTGCGAAGTACGACGACAAAAAACAAATACACCTTTACAAGCACTTGCTTTGCAAAATGATGTACAAATGTTAGAAGCGGCCAGAGTATTGGCACAAAAAACTTTACTGAACAATAAAGACTCAGAAGAGCTTGTAAAGACAATTTTTAAACGCATCTTACTGCGTACCCCGAAAGAAAAAGAGTTAGAAGTATTAAAAAAATACCACAACGAAACGCTTATGAAGTATTCATCTTCCATAGAAGATGCAGAAAAATTGATAGCTCAAGGAGAGTATAAACAGCTAGAAACGGATCCGGTTAAAACAGCTGCTTTAATGCTTACAGCTCAGGTAATATATAATTTAGATGAAACCATTACTAAAGAATAAAAAATATGGATGATGACAATAAAAAATCGGAAGATCCTTTGAAAATAAACCGAAGGCATTTTTTTTCCCAATTAAGTGTGGGCATCGGTTCTTTGGCATTGGGTTCTCTTTTAATTCCAGATTTATTTAGTAGTAAAGATCCAGGGTTGATTACCCATCAATTGGGAATTCCGCAATTTGCACCCAAAGCGAAGCGTATTATTTATCTTTTTCAAGCGGGAGCCCCTTCTCAATTAGAATCTTTTGATTATAAGCCGACGTTAAAAAAACGTATGGGTGAAGATTTGCCAGATTCTATACGTAACGGACAGCGTTTAACTGGGATGACTTCGGGCCAAGATAAATTTCCATTAATGCCTTCTGCCGTTAATTTTAAACAGTACGGCAAAAGTGGTGCTTGGGTAAGTGATTTTTTCCCTCATATTGGAAAAATTGCAGATGAACTTTGCTTTGTAAAAAGTATGCATACAGAAGCTATAAACCATGATCCGGCAATTACCTTTTTTCAAACAGGAAGTCAGCAATCAGGCCGACCAAGTATGGGGTCTTGGATGAGTTATGGATTGGGTAGTGAAAATAAAAACCTACCTTCTTTTGTGGTGTTAACTTCCCGAGGAAAAGGCAACAGCCAAGGGTTGTACTCCAAACTGTGGTCAAGTGGTTTTTTAGATAGTAAGCACCAAGGTGTGTTGTTGCGATCAGGTAAAGATCCTGTCTTGTATTTGAACGACCCAGACGGATTATCACGTTCAGATAAAAGGCATTTATTGGACAATGTGTCCTCATTAAATAAAATACATCATGTTGATACGGGTGATGATGAAATAGAATCTAGAATTGCCCAATATGAAATGGCATATCGCATGCAAATGTCTGTGCCAGATGTTATGGATATTAAACAAGAACCCGAACACATAATAAAATTATATGGCGAAGATTGCCAAGTTCCAGGGACTTATGCAGCCAACGCTTTACAAGCAAGAAGATTGGCGGAAAATGGTGTACGTTTTATACAATTGTATCATCAAGGATGGGATCAGCATGGAGGACTTCCTCATGAAATGGCGGGACAAGCAAAAGATGTAGATCAGGCATCGGCAGCCTTAATTTTAGACTTGAAACAACGCGGTATGTTAGAAGATACTTTGGTGGTTTGGGGAGGCGAATTTGGCAGAACCAATTATTGTCAAGGTAACTTTGATCCTAAAAATTACGGTCGTGATCATCACCCTAGGGCATTTAGTATTTGGATGGCAGGTGGCGGTATAAAACCAGGAATTACCTATGGCAAAACAGATGAGTTTGGTTATAATGTTGTTGAAAATCCGGTTCACATTAACGACTTCCATGCTACTCTAATGCACGCCATGGGCATAAATCATGAAGAACTCACTTACAAATATCAAGGTAGAAGGTTTAGGCTTACAGATGTTGCAGGAGATGTGGTCAAAGATATTTTAACATAGTATATGGATCGTACAAATTCAATTCGTGGGTTAGATTATCTAATTTTTGGTCTTACCGTATTTCTTATTTTCTGTTCAATTTTTGAATCGCAATTACAACTTCCCAATCTAGTAGCTTGGCTAGGCAGATGGCATCCGTTGGTGCTTCATTTTCCAATCGTACTTTTACTTATAGCCATTTTTTTAGGTTTAACAGGTAAAAACATTCCATATGTACTGCTAACAGCGGCAACATTATCGGCATTAATTACTGCAGTTACCGGATTTATGTTAGGCATAGAAGCGTCCAGCAAAGGCGATTTATTACAATGGCATCAATGGTTGGGTACTGCTGTGGCATTGTTATCAGTACTTTGGTATTGGATTTTTACGAGTGTGGCAAAAAGGCCAATTCTGCAAAAAATAATTCAAGTATTTTTATTGATAACAGTAATATTTGCAGGGCATTATGGCGGTATGGTTACGCATGGTGAAGATTTTTTAGCTATTCCTAACAAAAAAAATAAAAAGATAGAAATTCCAGAAAACCCACTCATTTATTCACACATTGTACAGCCAATTTTGGATGATAAATGCGTTTCTTGTCACAATCCCAATAAAAAGAAAGGAGAATTGTTACTTACCGATTTTTTAGCCTTACAAGAAGGAGGTGAAAATGGAGTAATTATAGATAAAACAAATTTGAATAATAGTGAATTGCTAAATAGATTGCACCTTCCACTAAAGGACGAAGACCATATGCCACCTGAAGGGAAACCCCAATTAAACGAAGATGAACTTATCATTATTGAACGATGGGTTGCCTTAGGAGCTTCCGACACTTTGCAATTGAATCAGCTCTCAAATAATGATATTTTAGTCCCAATAATAAACAAATTGAAAAATCCTAAAAAGAAGAAAAGTTGGGCTGACCTTCCAGAGGTTGATGACGAAACTATTGAAAAATTAAATTCTGATTATATAAATATTACAAGAATTGCTTCAAAAAGTAATGCATTGAATGTGCTTGTTTTTTCACCACCAACATATTCTGACTCGCTATTTATGCTTTTGCAACCTATTTCTAAAAATACAGTTCAGTTAGATGCTAGCGAACTACCTTTAAGCGAAATTGCTATTAATATTATTGCTCAATTTAAAAACCTAGAATGGTTAGAGCTTGATAAAACCCCTATTACGGATGTCGAAGTTGAAAAACTAAAACCTTTAACTAAATTAGAGATATTAAAAGTATATAATACTGCTATCACTGACAAGAGCATCGCTGTAATCGAAAATTTTCATAATCTGAAAAGTTTATTTGTAACAGAAACAAAAATTACTAAAACTAGACTTGATGAGTTTAAAAAAACAAATCCTGATGTAGTCGTAGAGGATGGTATCGATAAAGAAATTGAAGAATTTTTTACCCAGAAGGATACCGCAACGGTGGAAGAGAAATAAAATAGTTGATCAGATTAATTAGGAGCCTTTCAACTCGTCTCCCTAACCAATAAATTTGTTTTTACAACAGCTGTCCTATATTCAACTTTATTTTTTAAAGCCAATCTCTCTATAAGTGTTTTAGCAGCTTTTTGGCCTATTTCAAAGGCATTTTGGTCTATTGTACTTAATTTTGGGTAAGAAAGTCTCGAAATTTGATCGTCAGAAAAGCCTATAATTGCAATATCTTTAGGAATAGAGCAATCGTTTTGTTGTGCAATTTTTATTGCTGTTACCGCAGAAACATTATTTGTGGTTAGCACACCATCAATGTTATCATATTTATCAAATAGTGCTTTTATTGCACTATCATAATCGGCTTTATCGGTAATTTTTATAATAATCGGTTCGTTTTTATAATTAGAGTGTTTTTTCAGGGCATCTTTGTATCCATTTGTTCTTTGCTTTCCAATATCTAGTTTACTAACTGTACTAATTAATGCTATTTTTTTCCGACCTTGGTTCAACAAGTAATTTGTGGCGTTGAAAGCCGCTTCAAAATCATCGATAATTACCTTGTCACAATCTACATTTTCTGAAACGCGATCAAACATTACAATCGGGTAACCTTCATCAATAATTTTTTTAAAATGAGAATGGTGTTTTTCACGTTGAGTTTCGCGGGCAATGGAAAGGATAAAACCATCTACACTACCATCGCTCAGCAGCTCTAAGCTTTGTAGTTCTTTTTGATATTTGTTATTAGAAAGACAAATAATAATTTGATAACCGTTCTTATTGGCTTCATCTTCAATGCCCAACAATACTTTAGAGAAAAAATAATTTAAAATATTAGGGATAATTACACCAATGGTTTTGGTCTGACTATTTTTTAGGCTCAATGCCATTCTATTGGGACGGTAATTGAGTTTTTTGGCTAATGCTTGTACCCTTATAATAGTATTCTCATTTATTTCATAACTATTTTTCAATGCTTTTGAAACTGTAGAAATGGATAAATTAAGTTCTTTAGCGAGTTGTTTTAAAGTAACTTGGTTGCTCATAAAAGATATACTAGCTTAGTAATTTGATCCAAAAATAATGAATCAGAAGCATTTTTGTACTTAAATTGTCAAATTTGATGGACTTTGAAGAAAAGCTCTATTCTAAGTAGAGATGAATCTATCTATATAATTATTTCAAATTTTATTTCGGTGTCAGGTTGAAGGGAGTCATAACCCACCTAATAGAGTTAATAATTTATAAGTTCTCGACTCCGCTCGAACGGACAATCTTTTATAAACCAATATTTAAAAACAATAGATTATATGTCGAACCTTTTTAAATCTTAAACGTCACAACAGGCCTCAATGCATGATTGGCCAATTCTTTACTAATACTTTCATTAAACAATTGTGATAGGCCACTTCTGCCATGTGTATTTATGGCAATAACATCTGCATTAATTTCTTTACCGTAATTTAAAATACCCTCCTCTATGCTAGTATCATTATAAATGTTGACAGAATAATCGTCAAGGTTAAATGCAGAGATAAAATTATCGAGTTTTTCTTTGGAATCTCGTGTAGGTTCAAAATTATGAATGGTATTTATGTACAGAAAATGGATTTTGGCACCGAAAAGTTTTGCAAAATCTATTACTTTATGAAAATTATTTTTGCTGTCCTCACCGAAATCAGAAGCAAAAATCATGTCTTTAATGTCAAAATTATCAATATCTTGTTTAATAACCAATACGGGAATATCAGATTGCCGTACTACTTTTTCGGTATTGGATCCCACTAACATTTCTTTAATGCCAGTAGCTCCTTGCGAGCCCATAACAATAAGCCCTACATTGTTTTTGCTACTTTCTTCAATAACACCTTGAAAAGCTTTTTTAAAAATTACTGACTCAATCACGTTAATACCATCGAAAAAAGGAAATGCTTTAAACTCACCAAACTTTTTATGGATTGTTTTCATATAAAATATGGTCTGTGCACCACCACCTAAATTACCATCGATCATAGGGTCAACCGAAGTTGAGGGGATGTCTAACATGTGCAGTAAAATAATTTCACTATTTGTTTTTTTTGCTATGGAGGCTGCAACTTTACAGGCATATTTTGCTTCGTCAGAAAAATCAATGGGTACGAGTATGGTTTTCATAAGGCATAGTTTAAATTCCTCTAAAATAATCATTTTTTTTAACAAAAAAAGCCCTTTTAAAAAAGAGCTTTGTTTAGAACGGATTTAAACTTTTTCCATTTGCTAAAAAATCACTAATTTTCGCTTAAACGCGAAAAGTTTAAATCAGTTCTTAATTTATTATTTCAATCAACAATTATATAATTGTTATTTTAAATTTTAAATGTTACCACTGGTCGCAAGGCGTGGTTTGCTAAATCTTTACTGATACTTTCGTTAAACAATTGAGCTAAACCACTTCTGCCATGGGTATTAATGGCAATAATGTCTGCATCTATTTTTTTGCCGAAATTTAAAATGCCTTCTTCAATAGTTACATCATTATACGTATTTAAGGTATAATTTTTAAGATCAAAATCGCCAATAAAATATTTTAATTTAGCATTGGTTACTTCGGTAGGCTCAAAATTTCTGGCAGTATTGATAAATAGCAAATGCAATTTTGCATTAAAAGTATTTGCAAAATCAATTACGTCCTGAAAAGATTTTTTACTTTCTTCACTAAAATCGGAAGCGAAAATTATATCGTCTATCTTAAAGTTTTCAACATCTTGTTTAATGACCAGTACGGGTATATGCGATTGCCTTACCACTTTTTCGGTATTTGAGCCTACTAACATTTCTTTTAGCCCAGTAGCTCCTTGTGATCCCATTACGATTAAATCAACGTCATTGGTCCTGCTTTCTTCGATAACACCTTCAAAAGCTTTATGGAATTTTACATTTTCGTTTAATTTTATACCATCAAAAAAAGGTTGTTTCTTTAATTTTTCAAAACGCTTATGAATGCCTTTCATAAAAAGAATGGTTTGAGCTCCACCTCTGGAAATATCCGATTCTATTGGATCAATAGCATCGGTAGGAATGTCTAACATGTGCAGTAAAATAATTTCACCACCTGTTTTTTTAGCAATAGAAGCCGCCACTTTACAAGCATACATGGCTTCATCGGAAAAGTCGATCGGGACTAATATTTTTTTCATGATTTCGGGTTTTTAAGTATGTTTAGCCTAAAGGTATTATATATAACGATAAAAAACAATGATTCTTGTCATTGTAAAATAGAATTTATATATTTGCACACGAAAACAAAGATATTAAAGAATGGAGGGGACGCAAAGTCCCCTCTTTTTATATAAAAAAAGTGAGGGAGCAAGTAGAAAAATTAGTTGAAGAGGCTTTAGCAGAAAATCCTAAATTGTTTTTAATCGATCTAAAAATCTCACCAAGTAATAGTATTAATGTTGTTGTTGATGGAGACGAAGGTATTTCTATAAAGGAGTGTATAAGGATTAGTCGAAACATTGAGCATAATTTAGATAGGGAAACTACTGATTTTTCTTTAGAAGTATCTTCACCAGGACTGTCAGAACCAATAGTTAACAATAGACAGTTCAATAAAAATTTAGGTAAAACTTTAAAGGTTAAAACAGAAACCGATACTTTTGAAGGGAAACTTTTAGAAGTAAATGACGAAGGTATAGTCTTAGAATGGAAAGTTAGGGAACCAAAACCAGTAGGTAAAGGAAAAATAACTGTCGTTAAAAAGGCAGAATTACAATTTGATAGTATAAAACAAGCAAAAGTGAAATTAAAATTTTAATTGAAAGAGAATGGAAAACATCGCGTTAATAGAGTCTTTTTCTGAGTTTAAAGATGATAAGAGTATTGATAGAGTAACGCTTATGGCGATACTGGAGGATGTATTCAGAGCTGCATTAAAAAGAAAGTACGGTTCTGATGATAATTTTGATATTATTATAAATCCCGATAAAGGCGATTTAGAAATATGGAGAAATAGAGTAGTGGTAAATGATGGTGAAGTAGAAGAACCTAACGAAGAGATATCATTATCCGATGCTCGTAAAATTGAGCCGGATTTTGAAGTTGGTGAAGATGTGTCAGAAGAGGTAAAATTAGAAGACTTGGGCAGAAGAGCGATTTTGGCATTGCGTCAAAATCTGATTTCTAAAATCCATGAACACGATAATACAAATGTCTTTAAGCAATTTAAAGATCTAGAAGGCGAAATTTATAGTGCAGAAGTACATCATATTAGGCATAATGCCGTAATTTTATTGGATGATGAAGGTAATGAGATCGTATTGCCAAAAAGCGAGCAAATAAAATCTGATTATTTTAGAAAAGGAGAATCTGTTCGTGGTATTATAAAGTCGGTTGAATTACGGGGTAATAAACCAACTATTTTAATGTCCAGAACCGCACCAGAATTTTTGGTAAAATTATTTGAACAAGAAATTCCAGAAGTATTTGATGGTTTAATTACCATTGAGCGTGTAGCAAGAATTCCTGGTGAAAAAGCTAAAGTAGCCGTTGATTCTTACGATGATAGAATAGACCCAGTCGGGGCTTGTGTAGGTATGAAAGGGTCTAGAATCCACGGTATTGTACGTGAGTTGGGCAACGAAAATATTGATGTTATTAATTATACAAAAAACGATCAAATATTTATTGCAAGAGCATTAAGTCCTGCTAAAGTAACCTCTATGGAAATTAAAGAAGCCGTAGAAGGTGAAAAACCAAGAGTTGATGTATTTTTAATGCCAGATCAGGTTTCCAAAGCTATTGGTAAAGGTGGTGTAAATATTCGTTTGGCGAGTCAATTAACGGGTTATGAGCTTGATGTACAACGTGAAGGAATTGCGGATGAAGATGTAGAATTAACAGAATTTTCTGATGAAATAGAAGCATGGGTAATTGCCGAGTTTAAAAATATTGGTTTGGATACGGCAAGAAGTGTCCTTGAATTGGATGTAAATGAGCTGGTTAAAAGAACTGACTTAGAAGAGGAAACCATAATCGATGTTCAAAAAATATTAAGAGAAGAGTTTGAAGATTAATGTTTTTGAAACCTTGTAATCGGTAAAGAAAGAACGTAAAGTAGTAATTTAAATAAGTATATGGCTGAAAGTAAAACATTGAGGCTTAATAAAGTTTTAAGGGAATTAAACATCTCATTAGATAGAGCTGTAGAGCATCTTGCCAATAAAGGCTTTGACGTAGATGCAAGACCTACAACCAAAATTTCTAGTGAGGTTTATGCTGTGCTGTTGGATGAATTTCAAACTGATAAAAGTAAAAAGGTAGCTTCTAAAGAAGTAGGAGAAGAAAAACGTAAAGAGAAGGAAGCATTGCGTATAGCCCAAGAAGAAGAGCAAGAGAAAAAACGCTTAAAGCAAGAGGCTAAAAAGGAAATCTATAAAACCGAATCTGAAAAACTGGCTGGTGTCAAAACCGTTGGTAAAATAGATATTGATGGTAAAAAAGCTACTAAAGAGGAAGTAAAACCAAAGGTAGAAGCAGAAAAACCAGCTAAAAAAGAAGTTGCAAAACCAGAGGTTATTAAAAGAGAAAAACTATCAGGACTTAAGCAAGTTGGTAAAATAGATTTAGACAAGAAAGATAAAAAGAAAACTGATAAAAAGACTGAATCAAAACCTGAAGAGAAGGTAGAAGATGTAGTTGAGGAAACGGTAGAGGAACCAGAAAAAATAGAAACGAAATATCAAAAATTATCTGGACCTAAACAAGTTGGTGAAAAGATAGATTTAAAACAGTTTGAAAAGACTAAAAAGAAAACTGAGAAAAAAGATAGTTCTGAGAAAAAAGATAAAAGCGAAACAAGTAGAAGAAAACGAAAAAGAATAAATAAACCTGTAAGTGGTAGTGGCAGTTTACGATCAGGAAACGGTAGTGGCTTTAAATCTAACGGTAAAGGCAGAGGAAGAAAAAATGTAACAAAAGAAGAGCCATCAGAAGAAGATGTTCAAAAGCAAATTAGAGAAACCTTAGAAAAACTTCAGGGTAAATCTAAAAAAGGAAAGGGTGCTAAGTACCGAAGAGAAAAACGAGATCAACACCGTCAACAAACGGAAATCGATCAAGAAATTGCAGCCGCAGAAAGTAAAACAATAAAAGTTACCGAGTTTGTAACGGCAAGTGAATTGGCAACAATGATGAATGTATCGGTTACCGATATTATTTCTGCATGTATGTCTTTAGGAATGATGGTAACGATGAACCAGCGTTTAGATGCTGAAACACTTACTATTGTTGCCGAAGAATTCGGACATGAAGTAGAATTTGTAAGTGCAGAAGTTGAAGAAGCCGTGGAGGAAGTTGAAGACAGACCTGAAGACCTAGAGCCTAGAGCTCCAATAGTAACGGTAATGGGTCACGTAGATCACGGAAAAACATCTTTATTAGATTATATTAGAAATGCAAATGTTATTGGTGGAGAGTCAGGAGGTATAACCCAGCACATCGGTGCTTATAGCGTAACTTTACCTAACAAACAAAAAATAACATTTTTAGATACGCCAGGTCACGAGGCGTTTACCGCCATGCGTGCACGTGGTGCTCAAGTAACGGATATTGTAATTATTGTAATTGCTGCAGATGATTCTATAATGCCTCAAACAAAAGAAGCGATTAGCCATGCCCAAGCGGCGGGAGTTCCATTGGTTTTTGCCATAAATAAAATTGATAAACCTGATGCTAATCCTGACAAAGTGAAGGAAGAGTTGGCTCAAATGAATATTTTAGTTGAGGATTGGGGCGGTAAAGTGCAGTCTCATGATATTTCGGCTAAAGTGGGTACTGGTGTAGATGATTTGTTGGAAAAAGTAATGCTTGAAGCGGAATTGCTAGAGTTAAAGGCAAACCCTAATAAGAATGCCATAGGAACAGTTGTTGAAGCACTGTTGGATAAAGGTAAAGGGTATGTTTCAACAATCTTAGTCGAAGCAGGTACGTTAAAAATTGGTGATTATCTTTTAGCAGGTAAGCACAGTGGTAAAGTAAAGGCCATGCATGATGAACGTGGTAAAAGTGTTAAAAAGGCAGGACCATCAACCCCAGTTTCTATTTTAGGTCTGGATGGTGCCCCGCAAGCAGGTGATAAATTTAGGGTGTTCGATGATGAACGCGAGGCCAAGCAAATTGCTTCTAAACGAGATCAATTACAACGTGAGCAATCTGTTAGAACACAACGCCATATTACATTAGATGAAATTGGACGAAGAATTGCATTGGGCGACTTTAAAGAGCTTAACATAATCCTTAAAGGAGATGTGGATGGTTCTGTAGAGGCCTTAACAGATTCGTTACAGAAACTATCAACAGAAGAGATTCAAGTAAATATAATCCATAAAGGCGTTGGTGCCATAACGGAATCTGATGTGTTATTGGCCTCGGCTTCTGACGCTATCGTTATCGGGTTTAACGTAAGGCCTTCTGGAAATGCACGTCAGTTAGCGGATAAGGAAGAAATAGACATCAGAAATTATTCTATTATTTATAAAGTAATTGACGAAATTAAAGATGCTATGGAAGGTATGCTTTCTCCAGAAATGAAAGAGGAAATTACCGGTAACGCCGAAGTTAGGGAGACCTATAAAATTTCTAAAGTGGGTACAATTGCCGGATGTATGGTTACGGACGGTAAAATATTCAGAAATTCTAGCATTAGAATTATAAGAGATAGCGTTGTAATTCATGATGGTGAATTAGCCTCATTAAAACGATTTAAAGATGATGCAAAAGAGGTAGCTAAGGGTTACGATTGTGGTATCCAAATCAAGAATTTTAATGATATAAAAGAACTCGATGTTATTGAAGCTTACCAAGAAGTAGCAGTTAAAAAGAAATTGAAATAGTAGAACCCAGAAAGGGTTTTCGCCTTTGCTTTTCAAGCTACGGACGGACAAATAAAATCCTTTCTGGGTTAGATAATAGAAACAAAAATCCGCCCCAAGTAATCGGGGCGGATTTTTTTATGATATATATGGATAGAATTATTTAAAATCAGAAGTTTTTAAGACATCCATCAACTTTTCCAGTTGGTCATCGGTACCATAGGTGGCTACATAAAGTAGAGCAAACCCGTTGATTACCGTAGCCATATAGCGTTGGTTAATTTTCATACCTTGCATGGTCATAACAGCATCAAAATAGTGAAATGTCTTACCATCAACGTCCATTGTTTTGGTGTCGCCATTTACAACTATGGGAACATTGTTCTTGGTAAATTGTTTTTTACTGGCTTCTAAATAAGCATTTCCATCATTTACGGAAATACCGGCTATACCTAAATTTTCGGCAACTAACGTAAAGTTGGCGTTCATAACATTTGGGTCAGAATGTGTAGCAATATCAAATTGTGAGGCCATTAATAAATTTGCAGAAGTAATTTCTGCTGCCTTTACTGTTTTTGCCAGTTTTTCGCCACCAAGTGCTTTTGCACCTTCTTCGCTCAGCTGTTTTTGAGTTTGCTCATCTTGTATAAACCAACCTTCGGGAATATCCATGGTATGACCAAAAAAGTCATTGGTGTATTTGTTGTTTTCTATTTTTCCATAGTCAAAATCTGAAGGAATTTCTCGTCCGCAACTTATTAAAGTTAAGGTACATACGGCAATAAATAAAATTTGTTTCATTGTTTTCATAATTTTAGTTTTAATTTGATTAACTGATTATTTTTATACAAAGATGCTATGCGTAGGAAATTTTTTTTAGCCCGAAACAAGGTTATTTGAAGCCCCTGAAAATTGGGGTGCAGTTAATAATAATTATAAAATAAAAAATGCCTTCAATTTCGTGAAGGCATTTGAAAATTAATATGTTTTAAACTTTAGCGGAGATGGACATTTCGCATCCATAAGTATCTACAAAAAAGTCATCTAAATCATCTGCTTTTAGTGCCAAGTTCTTAATATTTTCTTTTATTTCATCAGCATGATCCGAGTAAATATCGGATAAATGTGTGCGATATGATAGGAAAATGGTATTGTCATATATGCCCAGAGAATAAGGGCTAACATTGTCCTTTAAAAGATAATCTAAAATTTCCTGTAAATTTTGTTTAGGTAATTTGTTCAACGGTGACGTGGCAAAAAGATAATTTCGGTTATACACAAAAATCCGTATTTGAGCACTTCCTTGGTGGAACTCCCAAAAATCCCTTCCTGCCCTAGCAATTACAGGATTCATATCTAATTCTTCCAAAGTAGATTCAACGAAGTTGGCAAAATGCGATTTTTCAAATTCTTCAAACAACGAAATACCAATATCGCTACCACAGTTTACGCAAAATTCGGTTTCTTGGACGGTATAGCTGTCACATGAATTACACTTGACGTGGTATGCAATATCCGTACTTATAAAGTCATTTATTTCTTTTATAACATCCAAATGTTTAATACCGAACCCTACATTGTCAGCATCGGTAAATTTAGAAGTAGTTACACCCATTAAGTTACCAGCCTCATTTAACATAGGGCCACCAGAATTTCCTGGATTCACGGCCGCATCCGTTTGTATAAAATGCCTGTTACCCATGGGTTGGCTAACGGAAGACACAATTCCTTCGGTTACGGTATAAGGCATTCCGAAGGGATAACCGTTTATAAATATTTTTTGAGTATTTACAATTTCAATATTTTCGTCTAGCGTAATACCTATTTCTTTGTTTTCATAACCGTCTATGTGTAAAAAAGCCAAGTCAACATCACGATTTACCATGACTACTTTTGCCACATATCGGTCTTTTTTAAAATCTTCAACGGCAACTTCCTTATTGCCCTGAATGACGTGGTAGTTGGTAATTATATGATTGTTGCCAGCAATGGTAAATCCACTCCCCGTACCTGATCCTGTAATTATTTTATATATTGATTTTTCTATATTTTGCATGATTTCTTGTTTTTAATTAAATATTTTTTCCGATTTACCTCTCCTTGGGAGAGGTCAGAATTACTATTTTCAGTAATTCTGGGTGAGGTTAAAATAAAATTTAGTATTCCTTTTAATTATAACTTCATAAATTTTATTTAACTGAAAAGTTTTGAAAAGATTCCTTTTTTGGCTGATTTTCTGGTGGGTATGGCCGTTCCATTTAACAAACCATTATAAGTTGCCAATAATTTTGGTGCTGCTGCAACAGGATCTAAACCAGAGACATTTTCTAGCACATCGTAAATAGCATTGAGTTGACCTTCTTCTAAATTGTAACTATAAATTACATGTAGAAATGAAAATTGCAAATAATAGCACAACGAAAAATTGTCGCGATCTTTTACATAGTTATTTACAATATTCTCTCTATTTTTCATATTATCCTGAATAATTTCAGTAGAACTACGCCATTTTAGAGAAACCAATGCATCGGCATTATAGATATTTTTAAAATATTCTTCTTTGGTCATTGCACATAATTTTTTCATAAAATTGGTGCCTTTGTCTATTCTAAATTGAAAATCAATATCGCCATTGAACATATTGCTTACATATTCCTGTAGTTTTGTTCTTAAGGTACCGTGTACATAAGGCATGTTTACAATTTTTAGAATTGAAATTACAATAATGTCCCACTGGAAATTATCCCATCTCTTTTCTTTGAAAAATGCACTATAATTTTGATAGTCTTTTAAAACATCTTCAATTTGTTGCCATGCCCTTTCTTGGTTTTCAGGTGTTAACGGGGTTACTTTAGGTTCTTGATAAAAATCGGCTTTGTATTTTTCTACAAATTCATCGTCGTAATCATCGGCATATACGCAGACATCACGTAAAACATCATATACTTTATAAGGTTGGCACAAACTTAATGGCATGTCATAACCAAACCATAAAGTATCATCCTTTAAATGGATTTGAGCCAACGTAAGTGGACTAAAATTAACCTCTCCAACTTTTCTCAAGAGAGCTATTTTATTGGTGTTATCTGTAATCTTAAGAAAAGGAGCTTTTACTTTAAATTCTTTTTCAGTAACTTCTAGATTTACTAAAGCCGAACCTTGACCTCTTTCAATGGTAAAATTACCGCTTGTATCAACACCTTCTAAAAGTGTACTGTTCATATAGTTTAAAGTGTGGATTAAGGCCTCTTTGTATTTTTTTTCATCAAACGCATCTAAGGCTTTGTCCCAATAAGAAACACTCGTTTTAGGATCGTGGGAGTCTTTTAAAGGACGTTGAAATTTCGGAAGTACATTGTTCATAATTTGGTAGGTTATTAAATTGATATCTTTTTTTAACGAACTGTTAAATATTTTATTTGATACAAAGATGAATAGTTTTTGAAAAGTGATACCAACCGAATTTGGCTAAAATGAGTCCCCTGAAAATTGGGGTAAAAGTAAAAACCTGCCCTTTTAAATGAATTAAAGGACAGGTTATTAAAGTTTTGTAGATAGTGAATACTATTCTTTTTCTAAACTAAAACTATTATTGGTATCATCCACATCCGCCATTAATTTTGATGGATTGATCTCAACCGATTTGATTGTTTTTTTTGTGCTAAAAGTATAAGTAGGGGCAACCCACGACCAATCATTTAAAATAGTAGCTGTTGTTGGTTTTCCGCCCAACATCATCCGTAGAGGGATATAAAAATTTTCTTCAGTACCATCGGTATAAACCACTTTTAGATCAATGGGCATGGGCATTTTTCCGATTCGCTTTAAATGAACTTCATTTGTTTTTACACTATCAATCGCATAATCTATTGTTGCTGTAGTTTGTGCGAAATAATTCAAATACCAGTCTAATTGCAACCCAGAAACTTTTTCGGCGGTTCGTTTTATATCATTAGGGGTTGGGTGTTTAAACTTAAAATCGTTATAATATTTTTTAATCGTTTTTTGAAGATTTTCTTCACCAATAATATAGCCCAATTGGGCCAAAAATACCGCACCTTTACTGTAAGCCGAATTGCTATATGCGTAATTATAGGTGTAATGGTCGGCATATGTTGTTAACGGTTCCTCTATTCCAGATTTAGCCAACCTTAGATAGCCTCTATAAGAACCCGCACTTGGGTTTTCTTTATTTTGATTTAATATGTCGTTCATTGCAAGGCTAGAGAAGTACGAAGTAAAACCTTCGTCCATCCATTCGTGCTTAATTTCATTGGTTGCCAACAAAAATTGAAACCAACTATGTGCTAATTCATGAGCGGTAACTCCAACCAATGAGCCAAAATTACGTCCACCGGTAATTAATGTACACATAGCGTATTCCATACCACCATCACCACCTTGAATTACAGAATATTGTTTATATGGATATTGCCCAATGTGTTTGTTAAAGTAGGATAGTAATTCTGCTGTTTTAGGTTGTAACTTTTTCCAGTTTTCAATTATTTCTTTATCATTTTTATAAAGAAAATGTAGGGTTACATCATTTTCGCCCTTAATCTTATCATGAATATAATCCGGGTCAGCTGCCCAAGTAAAATCATGAACGTTCGGTGCTTTAAAATGCCAAGTTAATTTTTTTGTTTTCTTTTTATGTATTACTTCATTTTCAGAATAACCATGACCTATTTCATCAGGATTTTGCAAATAGCCCGAGCCGCCAATGGTATAATTTTTATCTATGGTGATTTTCACATCAAAATTTCCCCAAACACCGTGAAATTCTCTCGCTATGTACTGATTTGCTTGCCATCCCTCAAAATCGTATTCAGCTAATTTAGGATACCACTGTGCCATTGATAGAGCCACGCCTTCTTCACTATTTCTTCCAGAACGCCTAATTTGCAAAGGTACTTGGCCTTTAAAGTTCATATCGAAAACTGTTTTTGCACCAGGAAGAATTGGAGTATTTAAAGTTACTTTTAAAATAGTACCTATTACCTCGTGTTTAACATCCTTTCCATCCTGTTTTAAAGAATTAACTTTAATAAAACCAATTTCATCAGGTTTTAATTTTGCGATTCTGCTTTCGTAAATAGGGGCTTCTTTTGTGCCAATATTCTTGACCATTCTTCCATCCGGATCTGCAATATTCTGCAATCTAATATCCATATCGCTACCTGGTTGAAAAGCATTAAACTGCAAGTGATAAAAAACTTTATCTAATGTATCGGGACTATTATTGGTATAGACTAACTTTTGAGTGCCATCATATTGATAATTTTCAACATTCATATCAATTTCCATGGTGTAGTCAACATGTTGTTGCCAATAACCAGTATTTTGGGCAGTTAAGGAAAAGGTAATTATTAAAGCTAAAAAAGAGGTAATTTTTCTCATTATAAAATGTGTTTTTAAAATGTGCAAGATACTAATAGCAAGTTTGATACCAAAAAAAAGAAAAGCCCAAAAAATTAATTTTTTGGGCTTTTAATCTACGTTTTTTGTTTTTAGATTAATAAGTTGTCAACCTATTTAAGGACAAGACACGGTTCATACCGAGCTCATAACCTAAACTAACTATACGTCTTATTTCACAGACATTTTCTCCGCCATAACCAATGCATTGTAAGCATTTAAAATTTTGCCGGAAATTGATAAATCTACAAACATTGCTTTGCTGGAATCGCTACCTGGTCTAATGACCTGTTTTTTAAATTCAATACCCGAGTCCATGATAATTTTTTTGACCTGACCAGCAGTTAAATCTGGATAATAAGAGCGTATCAAAGCAGCTACACCAGCAACTTCAGGAGCTGCCATAGAGGTGCCCTGAATAGATTCGTATTCATTTTTAGGCACGGTAGAATAAATTTCTAATCCAGGAGCAAAAATATCTACATTCTTTTTGCCATAATTGGAAAAAGAAGCTACTAATTTATCATCAAAATGACGGGTCATAGCACCAACAGTAATTACATTATCGGCAAATTCTGTTATTTTATCTTTGGAGTCATTAGGAAAATTTTCTGCACTGTCAATATCGCTACCGTCATTACCAGCGGCATGTACTAAAAGTACATCTTTTTCTTCAGCATATTTTATAGCATCATACACCCATTCTGCATTTGGCGAATAGCTTTTCCCAAAGCTCATATTTATCACTTTTGCCCCATTGTCAACAGCATATCTTATGGCTAAAGCTACATCTTTATCATATTCATCACCATCTGGCACTGCTCTAATTGCCATAATTTTAACATTATGGGCAACACCGTTCATACCAATACCGTTATTGCGTTCAGCAGCTATGATACCGGCAACATGAGTACCGTGCATTTCTCCATCTTTAGAACCAATTACATAAGGGTTGCCATAGCCAACATCATTAATATCATAAGGATCATCTCCTGCAACCCTACCGTTAAAATCAATTTTATATTGAGAATTCAGTTGATTGCTGTAATGATCTATAATACCATCTAATTGTTTGAATGCACCATCAACGGAATCTCCACTACTTAAAATTCTCATCATAGTAAATTTACCTTGTTGCAACATTTGATCGTCAAATTTTATGGCATTAAGATTGTCAACGTTCATTTCCTTACCAGCCAATATTTTAGTAACTGTATCATTAGCTTTTATAACCATTTCTTTAATGGCTTTATATTGATTGACCTGAGCTTCAGCATTTTTATTTTTCTCATCAATAATTTTCTTTAGCTTGGTAAATAATTCAAAATCAGCTTTATCGGCTTCGGTAATATCTTCAGCAGATTTACCATCAAATTTCGGCATCCATTTCTTTACCATTCTGGTCATTTCCAATTGTTCCGGGTTGGTTGTGCCTTTTTCGCCACCTAAGAAATTCCACCCATGTATATCATCAATATAGCCATTGTTGTCATCATCTTTTTTATTACCTGCAATTTCATCCTCGTTTACCCAAACTACATCGTCCAGATCTTCGTGTTCAATGTCTATACCTGAATCAATTACACCAACAATAACCGTTTCGCCTTTTTTGTTTTTTACAAAATCATAGGCTTTATTTAAACTAATTCCTGGTATTGAATCTGCAAAAATATCCATGTGGGGCCAAGCCTGTATTTCGGCCTTAGTCATTTCACCCAGTTTGGGTATTACACTGTCAGCTGTAATGATGGTTATTTCTTTCACATCATTATTAACTGAAGTAGATGTAGCACTTGTGGTATTTTTAGTTGTGCCACAACTTGTTATAAAAAGTGCTGTTAGGGCAACAGCAAAAAATGGTTTTAAAATTCTCATATTTAGTAAATTAATTAAAAATTTCGTTAAAAGTATAGGTTTTATTTAATCGTACTCCTTTTTCTGTATGTTTAACGGTACAGATTTCGTTGTGGGCATCATGTTCTAAAAAGAGCATGAAATTTTTCTCTGCCGCTAAATTTAAAAAGGTCTGTTTTTCATCTAAAGTTAATAAAGGTCTGGTGTCATATCCCATAACATAAGGTAACGGAATGTGTCCAACAGTTGGTAATAAGTCGGCCATAAAAACCAATGTTTGTCCTTTGTAATTTATATGTGGAATCATTTGTTTATCGGTATGACCATCTACAAATAAAATGCCAAAATTTAATTCAGAATTTTTAATGTAATTATCATTGGGTAGATTTACAAATTCTAATTGACCACTTTCTTTAATGGGATTTATATTTTCCTTTAAAAAGGATGCCTTTTCCCTGGCATTGGGTTCGGTTGCCCATTGCCAATGATTTTTATTGCTCCAAAATTTTGCATTTTTAAAAACGGGTTCAAATCCTGTTTTTTCTTTGTTGAATTGGATGCTGCCGCCACAATGATCAAAGTGCAAATGTGTTAAAAAAACATCGGTAATATCATTTGGATTAAAGCCTAATTTAATCAAAGAATTTTCAAGGGTAGCATCTCCATACAGGTGATAATGGCCGAAAAATTTATCGGATTGTTTATTGCCTAGACCGGTATCAATAAGAATTAATCTATCGCCATCTTCGATCAAAAGGCAACGCATGCACATTTCAATAAGATTGTTAGCGTCGGCAGGATTTGTTTTTTGCCACAATACCTTAGGTACTACACCGAACATGGCTCCGCCATCTAGCTTAAAATTGCCTGTTTCTATAGGGTAAACCTTCATTTTTTTGTTAAAAGGTTACAAATATCCTTAAAATTAGCTAAATAATTGTTAAATATATGAGAAAAAGTTCAGAGTTATGGGTTCGGAGTTATGAGTTTTTGAGAGGAGGTGCAACGTACTCTTAGCAAATAACTATTGATGATTAACAAACTGCAAGACGAAAGCGAGGTTTTTGAATTTTCGCATAAAAAACTTAGTAACAAAAAGTCTTACATCTAAAATTTAATATCTACATAAAAAAGAGGCGTCGAGCGGATTCGAACCGCTGTACAAGCTTTTGCAGAGCTCTGCCTAGCCACTCGGCCACAACGCCTTTTGTTTTAAAGGCTACAAATTTAAACAAATTAATAGGTAAATCATAAAATAACAACTATTTTTTCTTGGACATTTTAATAGTCACCAATGCTACATTTCCACCTATTGGCGGGTTGACTTTAGAAACTTCGACAGTAGCTTTTTTTACTGTGGGTATTTCTTTAAAAATTCTATTTAATATTTTATCGGCAACGGTTTCCAGTAGCTTGGTTCTGATTGCCATTTCTTCTTTTATAATCTTATTAAGATGCACATAATCAACAGTATCAGTAAGATTGTCGCTTTTGGCGGATTTAGAGAGGTCCGTTTTAACGGCCAGATCAACCCTGTATTCAGAACCTATTTTTCCTTCTTCATCTAAACAACCGTGGTAAGCATATAATCTGATACTCCTTATTTTTATGATTCCCATATTTAAAATATTTTGGTAAATATAAATTATTATTGTTTCTTGTTCAATAGTAAAATCAACTATCTATGAAAGCTCGTGAACTCTTTATAACAATAAGTACAATAGTGGTAATTACTGTTGTAGGTATTTCGTTTTTTTGGACACCAATTTTATGGAGTTTTATCCTTATAGGGCCATTAATTTTAATGGGAGTTTTTGATATGCTGCAAAAGCATCATACCATAAGAAGAAATTTTCCATTAATTGGCAGATTTAGATATGTTCTGGAATCTATCAGACCTGAAATAATGCAATATTTTGTTGAGACAGATACAGAAGGAAGACCTTTGAATAGAATTTTAAGATCATTGGTATATAGACGGGCAAAAAAAGTAAACGATACCGAACCTTTCGGTACACAAATGAATTTGTACCACTCGGGATATGAGTGGATGGAACATTCCATGTATGCCAAAAACAACCCGAAAGAGATAGGAAAATTTCCAAGGCTTACAATTGGCGGATCAGAATGTAAACAACCTTATAGTTCAAGCTTATTGAATATTTCGGCAATGAGTTTTGGTTCTTTGAGCACCAATGCAGTCATGGCATTGAACAAGGGAGCGAAAATGGGCAATTTTGCACATAATACGGGTGAGGGCGGTATAAGTCCTTATCATTTAAAACATGGAGGCGATTTAATTTGGCAAGTCGGTACAGGATATTTTGGTTGTAGAAACGATGATGGCACTTTTAACGAAAATACCTTTAGAGAAAATGCTCTAAAACCCGAGGTAAAAATGATTGAGATCAAATTATCTCAAGGTGCAAAACCAGGTCATGGAGGTATATTGCCAGCTTCAAAAAACACACCAGAAATTGCGGCAATAAGACATGTAAAACCAGGGGTAGCTGTCCATTCACCACCATCGCATTCTGCTTTTGGGAACCCAATAGCGTTTATGCACTGGATTAAAAAGTTGCGTGATTTATCCGATGGTAAACCAATCGGATTCAAATTATGTCTTGGTAGAAAACAGGAGTTTATGGATTTTTGCGAAGCTATGATCTGTACTGGAATAAAACCCGACTTTATTACTGTTGATGGTGGCGAAGGTGGTACAGGTGCAGCTCCGGTCGAATTTGCAAATTCCATCGGAATGCCTTTGCGTGAAGGATTGGTTTTTGTGCATGACACCTTAAGGGGTTTTGGATTACGAAAAGATATCAAAGTCATTGTTGCGGGTAAAATTATAACTGGTTTTCATATAGCGAGAGCTATTGCTCTGGGAGCAGACGGATGCAATAGTGCCAGGGCCATGATGTTATCGATTGGCTGTATTCAAGCCTTGCAGTGTAACAATAATACTTGTCCGGTCGGTGTAGCAACACAAAATAAATCTTTAGTCAAGGGGTTGGTTGTTGATGACAAAGCCATTAGAGCTAAAAATTATCATGAAACGACCATTCACAGTTTTTTAGAATTAATTGCCGCAGCTGGTTTAGACGGGCCTTATGATCTGGAACGAAAGCATATAAACAAACGTGTAGGGATGTATAACGTATTGACGTACGATGAGATATATCCACCTATTGAAGAAGGATGTTTGCTCAATTTCGATACCGTACCGGAAAGTTATAAAAAGTTTTTTGAGCTGACTAGGATAATGTAACTATGAATAGTTAGCATCCTCAGGATAATTATTCATAAATTTTTCTGCCGTTTCAACCATGTTTATACTGCCACAGAAAAAGGGTACACGTTGGTGCAGCTCAGTAGGTTTAATATCCATGATTCGCCTATAGCCATCAGAGGCTTTACCACCCGCTTGTTCTGCTAAAAATGCCATGGGGTTACATTCGTACAACAAACGCAATTTTCCTTTTGGTGCTTTAGAACTTGTGGGGTAGATGTAAATTCCACCTTTAATCATATTTCTGTGAAAATCAGAAACTAAAGAACCAATATAACGCGAAGTATATGGTCTATCACCCTCCTCCATTTGACAATATTTTAGATAATCTTTTACACCTTGTGGAAAATGAACATAGTTGCCTTCATTTATCGAATAAATAATGCCGTTTTTTGGAAATGTCAAATTAGGATGCGATAAATAAAAAGTACCGATTGCGGGATTCAACGTAAATCCGTTTACGCCATGGCCAGAGGTATATACCAACATGGTTGAGGTGCCATAAACAATATAACCAGCGGCAACTTGCTTGTGGCCTTCTTGTAAAAAATCTTCTAACTGAACAGGAGTTCCTTCTGGGGTAACTCTTCTATAAATCGAAAAAATAGTTCCTACCGATACGTTTACATCAACATTTGAAGAACCGTCAAGTGGGTCTATAAGTACAACATATTTATTATTATTGGCTTTATCATTGCCTGAAATTGTTACAAAATCATCTTCCTCTTCACTGGCAATGCCACAAACAATTTGTCGGTTGGTAAGGGTTTCCATAAAAATGGTATTGGCATAAACATCCAATTTCTGTTGGTCTTCCCCCTGAATATTGGTATCACCTGCGGCTCCCAAAATATCTACCAACCCCGCTTTATTTACTTCGTGATTGACAACCTTTGCAGCTAAACGCAGTGAATTTATGAGCCTAGAAAGCTCACCGGAAGAATATTTAAACTGTTTTTGGTTTTCAATAATAAACTCTCCTAAGGTGCTGTGTTGTTGCATTTTAATTGATTTGGTCAGAATATATACAAATAACGTTAAATTTGTGCAAACATTATCAAATTATGAGTTTTAAAATTAGAGAAGCACAACCAAAAGACATGGAATCGGTACTAAAACTGATTACCGAATTGGCGGTTTTTGAAAAAGAACCAGATGCCGTAGAAATATCAGTAGAAGATTTGCTGGAAAACGGTTTTAAGGAAAATCCCGCTTTTTACATATATGTGGCGGAAATGGACGGCGAAATTGTGGGGATGGCTCTTTTTTATTACAGATTTTCGACTTGGGCGGGCATTTCACTTCACCTTGAAGATTTAATCGTAACGCAACAATACAGACAAAAAGGAATTGGAAAAGCCTTATATGACAAGGTATTGAATTTTGCAGTTGAAAACGATATTAATAGAGTAGAGTGGGTGGTTTTAGATTGGAACACACCAGCTGTAGATTTTTATAAAAGTACTGGTGCTACCGTATTTGAAGAGTGGAACATCTGCCAAATGCCACGAAAAAAGATTGAAGAATATTTATTGAAATAGCATATCACTTTTATTAAATGAAGATATTTAAATTTGGAGGGGCATCAATTAAAGACACAGCAGGGGTTAAAAATTTAGTTCGGGTATTAAATCAGGTCGGTTACCAAAATGTGCTAATAGTAATTTCTGCCATGGGTAAAATGACCAATGCTTTTGAAAAAATAGCAGATGCTTATTTTTATAAAAAAGAAGAATTACCCTTATTGATAAAAGAGGTAAGAGATTACCATTATTCAATTGCAAACGAGTTATTTAAAAATAGAAATCATACTGTTTTTTCCGAAATAGAAATGCTTTTTATAAGGATGTCCGGTTTTATGATTCAAAATAAATCAACGGATCGTAATTTTGTTTATGACCAAATTGTGAGCGTTGCAGAACTGATTTCTACAAAAATTGTAAGCAATTATTTAAATGAATTGCAAATTGAAAATACTTGGGTTGATGTTAGAGAACTCATCAAAACAAATAGTGATTATAGAGACGCTAAAGTAAATTGGCAGCTAACGGAACAAATAATTGCTAAGAAAATTAATCCCAAAAAACTTTATGTTACACAAGGGTTTATATCGCAAGATAGTTATGGCAATACTACCACATTGGGCAGAGAAGGTTCAGACTATACGGCGGGTATTTTTGCGTATTGTCTAAACGCTAAGAGTTTAACCATTTGGAAAGATGTTGACGGTGTGTTAAATGCAGATCCTCGTTATTTTAAGAAAACACAATTACTTGAACAAATATCATATACCGAAGCTATAGAATTAGCTTTTTACGGAGCCTCGGTAATTCACCCTAAAACATTACAACCTTTGCAAAAAAAGGAAATTCCTTTGTATGTAAAGTCATTTTTCAATCCAAAAAATAAGGGTACGTATGTAAGTAGGGGGAAACACATTGTACCTGAAATACCATGTTTTATCGTTAAGAAAAATCAGTTATTGCTTTCAATTTCTTCTATAGATTTTTCTTTTGTCGTAGAGCAAAATATTAGCGAAATATTCGGTCTACTTCATCTATATAAAATAAAGGTAAATTTGATTCAAAACTCGGCCATTAGTTTTTCAATTTGTATGGAAGATAATTATAATATGTTTCAAGAGTTGTTAACTGAATTGAGCAATAAATATAAAGTAGTTTATTTAAAAGGTGTTTCTTTATATACCATTAGACATTTTAACGAAGAAGCTATTAAGGAAATGGAACTAAACAATAAAGTATTGTTAAAACAATCAACTAAAGAAACTACACAGATAGTAGTTCAATAAATTTTCTATCTTTGAAGGCTGACAAAAACCCACAATGGAATTAGTATCTTCTAAAGAAATTGCCAAAGTAGTACACCTAGACAAGTATGGTTTTGTGGGTACTTTTATGGGTTGGATTTTACTAAAAACACTCCGCATATCAAAGCTCAATAGGATTTATAATAAACATAAGGACAAAAACGATGTTGAATTTCTAAATGCGATTTTAGATGAGGTTCAAATTAAATTTGAAATACCGGAAGAAGATTTAAAACGCATTCCAAAAGAAGGAGCATTTATAAGTGTTTCCAATCATCCATTAGGCGGTATTGATGGCATTTTATTGTTAAAACTTTTGGTAGAAAAAAGACCTGACTATAAAATTGTTGCCAATTTTTTATTGCACAGAATTGAACCGCTAAAACCATATGTGATGCCTGTAAATCCTTTTGAGGATAGAAAGGACGCCAAATCTAGCGTTACGGGTATAAAAAACGCTTTACAACATTTAAAGGATGGATATCCATTAGGGATTTTCCCAGCTGGTGAAGTATCAACGTATAAGGACGGTAAATTAATTGTAGATAAGCCTTGGGAAGAAGGTGCTATAAAATTAATCCATAAAGCCAATGTTCCTGTTATTCCAATTTATTTTCATGCTAAAAATAGCCGATTGTTCTATTTTCTGTCTAAAATAAACGATACATTAAGAACAGCTAAATTACCTTCGGAATTGTTGACTCAAAAAAGCAGAACAATTAAGGTCAGAATAGGTAAAGTAATTTCAGTACAAGACCAAAAAGAGCACGAAGATATTAGTGATTTTCACAACTTTTTGCGTAAGAAAACCTATATGCTGGCAAACCCTTTTGAGGTGAACAATAGGTTGATAAAAACACCATCTTTAAAAATACCCAAACAGCCTAAAGAGGTAATTCCACCAGTTTCTAAGGAGAAAATTAATAAAGAAATTGAAAATTTAAGATCTGTTGATGCTCGATTATTAGAAAGTAAAAATTATGAAGTTTTTTTGGCTGAAAGCGATAGAATACCTAATATTTTACGCGAAATAGGCAGGTTAAGAGAAATTACTTTTAGAGAAGTGGGCGAAGGCACAAACAATGCGATTGATGTTGATATTTATGATAAATACTACCAACATATGTTTTTGTGGGACAATTCCATAGATATGGTCGTTGGGGCTTACAGAATGGGTTTGGGAAAAGAAATTTATAAAAAGCATGGTATAAAAGGGTTTTACATCAGCACGTTATTTAGAATGGAGCCGGAGTTGTTTAATATGATGGAACAAACTATTGAAATGGGCAGGGCTTTTATCATAAAAGATTACCAACAGAAACCTATGCCTCTATTCTTATTATGGAAAGGTATTGTGCATGTTACCTTGAGATTTCCAGAGCATAAATATTTGATGGGTGGTGTTAGTATCAGCAATCAGTTTTCAAATTTCTCTAAATCTTTAATGATCGAGTTTATGAAATCTAATTATTATGATCCATATTTGGCCCAATATATCCACCCTAAAAAGGAATACAAGGTAAAATTAAACGATGTTGATAAAGATTTTGTTTTTGACGAAAGCAAATCAGACATGCAGAAATTTGATAAAATTATTGATGAGTTGGAACCTGGAGCCTTACGTTTACCTGTATTATTGAAAAAATACGTAAAACAAAATGCAAAATTGGTGGCGTTTAATGTTGACCCTAAATTTAATAATGCTATTGACGGTTTAATGTATATTAGAATAGCAGATTTACCGGAAAGTACGGTAAAACCCGTAATGGAAGAGTTTCAAGCAGAGTTAGAAAGAAAACTTTCCGAGAACGAGAATCATTTATAAATGAAAAAGAACAACTTAAAAATAGCGGTTTTTGGCGGAGGTAGTTGGGCAACCGCTATCGTAAAAATGCTGAGCGAAAATGTTGATGAAATAGGCTGGTATATGCGTAGTGCATATATCGTAGAGCACCTTAGGCTAAATTATCACAACCCCAAATATATTAGTTCTGTTGAATTTGATATCGATCAATTGATATTGAGCAATGATATTAACGAAATGGTCAATTATGCGGACTATTTAATTTTTGCCATTCCTTCTGCATTTCTAAATGAAGAATTAGAAAAGCTAACAACTCCGTTAGAGGGTAAAATTATTTTTTCCGCAATAAAAGGGATAATTCCAGAATCAGGTTTGATTGTTGGAGAACATTTTCACGAAAAGTATCAAATTCCTTACGAAAATATTGGTGTAATTACGGGGCCTTGCCATGCCGAAGAGGTTGCTTTAGAACGTTTATCCTATTTAACTTTAGCCTGTAGTGATGAGAAAAAAGCCGGGGTAATGAGCAACTTAGTGGCTAGCAGGTATATAAAAACGAAAACTTCAGATGATATTGTGGGTACAGAATACGCTGCTGTTTTAAAAAATATTTATGCCATTGCCGCTGGTATTGCCCACGGTGTTGGCTATGGAGATAATTTTCAAGCGGTTTTAATGTCCAATGCTATTAGGGAAATGAAACGCTTCATTAAAAAAGTACATAAAATGAAACGAAACATCAATAATTCAGCTTATTTGGGCGATTTGTTGGTTACCGGCTATTCGGTATTCAGTAGAAATAGAATGTTTGGTAACATGATTGGCAAAGGTTACACCGTAAAATCGGCGATGTTAGAAATGAGTATGATCGCCGAAGGTTATTATGCTACTAAAAGTGCTTATAAAATTAAAGACGAAAACGGGGCTAAAACACCAATAATTGATACCGTTTATAGAATTCTTTATGAGAACAAAGATCCAAAAAAGGAATTTGTTAAACTGACCGATATTTTAGACTAGCATATTGGAAATTCCAATTAACCCGAAAGAGCCTCAAGCCCGTTCGGGGTTTTAACAATCAAATTTATTTTAATACTTAACACTATTCTCAACGAACAGACCTTCGTTCAACAGATTCAACGCTTTAACCTTATCGCCCTTTTCAACCAACAGCGACATATTATATTGACTACCTCCATAAGAAATCATTCTAATGGGTACATCCGTTACGCAATTTAAAACGGAAGCACTAATACCTTTTCCGCTATGGGAAAAATTACCTGCCAAACAAATAATACTCATATCTGTATCATATTCTACTTTTCCAAAAGTATTTAGTTCCTCAATAATTTCCTTTAGATATTTCGGATTGTCAATAGTTAGAGAAACGGCAATTTCAGAAGTGGTAATCATGTCTATAGGAGTATGGTATTTTTCAAATACCTCAAATACATTTTTCAGAAAACCATATGCCATTAACATTCTATACGATTTTATTTTAATAGCAATAATACCGTCTTTGGCCGCAATGGCCCTAACACCAGTACTGTTTTTACAATTTTTAATCAATGTGCCTTTCGCGTTAGGATTAAAGGTGTTTTTTAATAAAACGGGAATATTATTTCTTTGAGCGGGAATTATACTTTGCGGATGTAAAATTTTTGCACCGAAATAGGCCAGCTCCGCAGCTTCGTCAAAAGTAATTTCACCAATTGGGAAGGTGTTTTCTACAAACCTAGGGTCGCTATTGTGCATACCGTCAATATCCGTCCAGATTTGGATTTCTGCAGCTCCCACCGCAGCACCTATTAATGATGCACTATAATCGCTACCACCTCTTTTTAAGTTGACAATTTCATTTTCAGAATTTAAGCAGATAAAACCTTGTGTAATAAAGGTTTTTTGATTAGTGTTTTTGGATAAAATTGCATTTAATTTTGTTCTGATTTTCTCGGGTTCAGGTTCTTCATTTGTATCAATAGACATAAAATCCAATGCAGAAATCAGCAAAGTATCATTACCTAACTCCGCCTGATAGATTTGAAATAAGTTGGTAGATATTATTTCCCCTTGAGCCAAAAATATCTTTTCATTTTTAGTAGGTTCGTTGGTAAAAGACCTTAATGCCTCAAATTTATCATTGATAAAAGTTTGAGCTTCTGAATGATACTTTTCAACGCTATAAAGTTCCTTTATTAGTTGATGGTAACTAGATTCAAGTTGGTTTATTAATGCCATTGCTTCTTCCCTTTTGCCAAGAGCTAAGCTTTCATTGATTTGAACAAGAGTATTTGTGGTTCCAGAAACTGCTGACAACACAACTATTTTCCTTTCGTTGCAACCATTTATTATTGCAGATACCTTCTTTATATTCTCTGCACTACCAACGGATGTTCCACCAAATTTAAAAACGATCATAAATTTAAAATTTTTTACAAAAATTGCCTAGTTCGTTTTGTTATGCAACTTTTTCATTTATTTTTACAAATTATAACAAATAGTTCAATTTTAAACAAATGAAGACCATTCAAGAGGCTGTAACGGCAATTATTAATAAAACACCTTTTATTGAAGAAGCCCTTTACGATAAATTAATAAACGTATCCTCTTTGGCAAGAGTTATTAAACCAGAGGTTGAGAAATTACTAAGAAAGGACATAAAAGAAGGAGCTATTATGATGGCAATTAACAGATTATCGCCCTCAAGTGTGTTGAAAGTTAGAAAAAATATAAAGAAAATTGCCTTGTCTTCTGGAGATTTTATTATGCGTTCAGACCTTTGCGATTATACCTATAAAAACACACCAACGTTGGTTTCTAAAATCACAAAATTATTAAATGATATAGGTAATGACAGTGATAATTTCTTTACCATTTCACAAGGTGTGTTTGAAACCAGTATTGTTATCAGTAAAAAAATAGAATCCAAAATAGAGAATAATTTTAAAGATGAAGAACTGCTGTGGTCTGCTTCAAATTTGGCATCTTTAACCATAAAATTGCCCAAATCAAACATAGAACAATCTGGAATTTATTACTTTATTTTAAAACAATTAGCTTGGGCAAATATACCTGTGCAAGAAGTGATTTCCACTACGCATGAAATTACTATTGTAGTTAAAGAAACGGATATAAAACAAACCTTTTCTATTTTGATGGATATGAAGTTGAGTTAGGTGAAATATATCCCTGATTTGTTTATACTTTCTTAAGTTGGTTACTTGGTAATTACTACCCCTTTTTTCCAGAAATTTTTTGGTATTACTTATTTCGTAAATCTTATTTGTAAATTAAGATTAAAATATAATTCTCCATTCTCTTTGTAAATTATTCCAAACCCGTGTCGAGAGGAACTAGCCGTATCGAGTTTCGTGTTATTTAACAGGTAATCTTCAAATTCATTTCGGTTATAAATGTGGTAACACAGAACACCACCATTTTCTTTTACAATCAAATATCCACCAGTCGCATCATATTTCCCAGTCCAAACTTTGGATGGCATCATTCCAAGTGCTACATCAGTTAAAAATCGTTTGATTTTGTATTCGTAAAATTTATGTTCGTTTTCAATATCGAAATTCAAAGGATTTTTATCCGCCACTATGTTGACTAAATCAGTTAAATTTGAAAATTGACTTGAATAAAAACCAAACACGATTTGTGATAGAATTTCAGGAAGTAAACTATCTATTAAAACTAGATTATTTGAAAATATTTGTCTTTCGGTTTTCACAAATTCAAATTTTCCACTTTTGCTTTGAATTTTAACGATTCGGTCCATTATTTTACTTCTCGAATCTATTGAATTAATTTGCTTAATGTCATTTTCTGCTAAATTAACACCAATAATTTTGTAAATGAAGTTTGTCGTTTTTCCCGCATTAAGTAGTGTAGAGGGACTGCCAAGTTGGGATTTTATGCTAAACCCAAGAACTGGTTCCTGATTTGTTCTTTGGTCGTGAACTATAATAGTAATATCAGTTTTTGCAGAGGAACTTGCCTTTAGAGAAAAGCAATTTATGGACTTCATAAATTCTTCAATTAAAGGGACAGAAAATGTTCTTTCATTATTTGCTTTTATCGCATTTAATAAAAAAATGGCTTTCTGCTTAAAATCTGAAATAGGAATTTTTAAGACTTTTTCATTCCCAGAAACTAAAATTATTTCATCTTTGATAGAATATTCAAAATTTCCATTGTTTTCTGTACGAAGTATTTTGATTATTGGATAAACTAAACCTTCTAACTTTTCAATGTCTTTGTCCCCTAGAAATAATTCTTTATCTCCCAATAATTTGAAAAGAGCATAAATTTCACTCCATTCACCTTTATTTCCTGTAATCATTTGCGGTAAAGTTTTTCTATTATTTTTTCCGCTGTTGCCTGAATTGCTGGAACTGCCACCGAATTTCCAAATTGTTTATATGCTTGTGTGTCTGAAACTACAATTTTAAAATTGTCAGGAAAGCCTTGAAGTCTTGCCCATTCTCTTGGTGTCATTTTTCTTATTCCATCTCTGTTTACTTCTCCTGTAATATGGGTAACAGGAACAAAATTTGTCAATCTATCATCCAATACTAAATTCCTTTCTCTTCCCATTCCTCCACAAACTACGGCATTTGCAGTTCCGTCATTTGGGATTATTTCATAGCCAAAACCGTTACCTTTACTTTCGTGTCTCTCTCTGTGATTTTTTAAGGTTTGAACGTAAGTTGTTGAAAGGTAGTATTTTACAGAGACTTCATTTTTTTCCAAAATATCTTCTAAAATCGAATCTTTGTTTGTTGGTTCTGGATACTGAAAGTCACTAATTCCTAAATCTTTTCTGAAACCTACAATGAAAATCCTTTCGCGATTTTGAGGAACTCCAAATTCTTTAGCATTTAAAATTTGAGGTTCGGGAACATCATAGTTTAAATCTTCTCGAAGTACATTTAAAATTGTGGCTAAGGTTTTTCCTTTGTCGTGATTTCTTAATCCTTTTACGTTTTCAAGAAAAATTGCCTTTGGCTGTTTCTTTTTTATGATTTCTGCAACATCAAAAAACAATGTTCCTCTTGTGTCTTCAAATCCACCACGTCTCCCAGCTATCGAAAATGCTTGACAGGGAAAACCTGCACAAAGCACATCAAAATTGTCAGGAATATAATTTTTTGTTTTGGGTTTTGTAATATCTCCAAATGGTATTTCGCCAAAGTTCGCTTTGTAAGTTTGTTTTGAATATTTGTCCCATTCGCTTGTGAATACGCATTTGCCTTTTAAGTTTTGCAAAGCTAAGCGAAATCCACCAATACCAGCAAAAAGGTCTATGAATTTGAATTTTGGTTTTTCAGGTGCGGGAAATGGAACTGATTTATTAAGGTCGAATATTAGATATTGTAGAGCTTCTTCTGCAACTTTATTAGTTACTTTTTCTGTTGGATATTCCTTTTCCAAAATTTCTTTCACATAAGAAAGTGCATCCTTTTTGTAAAATTGAGAAACTCCGTTTTTATAATTGTGTAAATAGTGTGTAAAAGAAGCAGGTTTAGAATCATCAGGAGCAACTACTTTTATTTCAAATAGTTGTCCGTCAATGTTTTCTATATCAATTCTTTCTTTTAGCATAATTTTTATTTAGTTGCACAAGTTATTAAATTTTAAGCAATTAATGGGTTATCTAAATTCTAAACTTAGAACTCACTCCTTCCTTTTCTTAGCCCTATAATACATATAATAAGCAATTGCAATTAAGACAACAAAAGGTAAAAACGTACCAATAAAAACACCAATTTCATAACCGCTATTGGGTGCTTCCTTGATTTTTTGTTCAATGTCAACTTGTTGTAAAAGTGCTAGAAAGTTCATTTTATTTTTTCTTTCTGAATCTTCGAACTAAAAAATAGATTGCCACTATTAGAACTACATACCATATGTATTGACCTACTGATTCGCCGACTTTTTCAGCACTAGATTGTAAAAATAAATAATTCATATTTTCAATTTTATAATTATTTAATTGTCTATCTCTGTTTAAATTTATGAAGTGCCTTTTTCGTAAAATCTGACAACACCAATTGTCCGCTTGTTTCTGCTCTTTCAATTAATAATGTATTCCAGTTTTCTGTGCCTTGCCATAATACTTTTTTCATGGCTTTTAACGCATCAGGATTGTAACTAGCTAATTTTTTTGAAAGACTTTCTACAAATTCGTCCATATCTCTGGTAGTTGTAAAAACCCTGGAATATAAATTATTATCTTTTGCCCAATAGGCAGAGTGCCATTCCGTGGCATCTAATGAAAGTTTGCTAAACGCTGTAATTCCTGCTTTACGGGTAATGGCAGGTTCAATTACGAAAGGACCAATACCTATAGTCAGTTCTGATAACTTAATGTCGGCTTTTTCTGTGGCAAAACAGTAGTCGGTGGCGGCAATGATACCAACTCCTCCACCCACAGCTTTTCCTTGAACGCGACCAATTATCAGTTTGTTACAGGTTCGCATTGCGTTAATCAAATTGGCAAATCCTGAAAAGAATTGTTTACCTTCTTCTAAATTTCTTATGGCTACCAATTCATCAAAAGATGCACCAGCACAAAAAGCTTTATCACCTTCACTTTGTAAAATAATTACCTGAATAGTATCATCATCACTTATATTGTTAATATTTTCAATTAGTCGTTTTAATAATTCAGACGGAAAAGAATTACTTGCCGGGTGGCCAAAAGTTATGGTGGCAATATTTTCTCTAATGCTTGTAAGTACAGTACCTTCCATTAGTTATCTTCTTCTAGTTTTGCACCGTTTGTAGTAACAGATCTGTCAATTTTTCGCATTAAACCTTGTAAAACACTGCCTGGTCCAACTTCGGTAAATTCAGTGGCACCATCTTTAATCATTTGCTGGATGGACTGTGTCCAACGCACAGGTGCTGTCAACTGAACCATCAAGTTTTTCTTAATATCATTGGCATTGTTAACCGCAGAAGCGGTTACATTTTGATAAATAGGACAGTTAGGTTCACTAAATGTTGTATTTTCGATTGCAGCGGCCAATTCTTCGCGGGCGGGTTCCATTAATGGGGAGTGAAAAGCACCGCCAACTGGCAAAACCAATGCTCTTCTTGCCCCAGCTGCTGTTAAGGCTTCACAGGCTAAATTTATAGCTGCAACTTCACCAGAAATAACCAATTGCCCTGGGCAATTGTAATTTGCCGCAACGACAACACCTTCGGTTTTGGCACAAATATTTTCAACAATTTCATCCTCTAAACCTAATACGGCCGCCATGGTTGAGGGTTGTAATTCACAAGCCTTTTGCATGGCTAATGCACGTTGTGACAACAGTTTTAGTCCATCTTCAAAAGATAAAACACCATTGGCAACCAGAGCGGAAAATTCGCCAAGCGAATGTCCAGCTACCATTTGAGGTTTGAATTTATCTCCCAAGGTTTTAGCTAAAGCAGCCGAATGTAAAAAAATGGCGGGTTGGGTAACTTTGGTTTCTTTGAGTTGTTCGTCTGTCCCTTCAAACATAACGTCGGTTAATGAAAACCCTAATATGTCATTGGCTTGTTCAAAAAGTTCTTGAGCGATGTTAGATTTTTCATAAATGTCCAATCCCATTCCTGAAAACTGTGCTCCTTGCCCTGGAAAGATATATGCGTGCATAAGTTGGTTTTAAAAGTTGTTCTACAAAAATAGAAAATTTGAACCTAAAAGTATTGACAAATATTTTATACTTTCGTAAAATACACTATGCAAAACTCAAAAAAATTACTGGCGTATAAAATTTATATGGTGCTGGCCGCACTATTTATTACTTCTTTAGTAGTTTCCAATTTAATTTTTCAAAAGTTTTTCTCTTGGGATTTCCTTGGCGTTTATACTTTTGAAATTTCGGTAGGTATATTACCTTATCCAATAACTTTTTTAGTAACTGATTTAATTTCAGAAATATACGGAAAGAAAAAAGCCAATCAAGTAGTAATTGCCGGTATATTCGCCTCGTTTTTTTCGTTGCTTATTATTTATGTTGCTGATGTTGTACCCGCCACTTCTTGGTCTCCTGTGGACAATACTGTATTTACCAACGTCTTTGGTTTGTCTGTACTAGCGGTGTTTTCTTCAATGATAGCTTATTTGTTAGCTCAATTCGTTGATATTCGGATTTATCATTATTGGAAAAAATTGACCAAAGGAAGACATTTGTGGCTGCGTAATAATTTTTCGACCGTAACTTCTCAATTTTTAGATACTTTTTCGGTTTTATTTTTATTGTGTTCTTTTGGTATTATTGAATGGGATTTATTTGGGAAATTATTGCTTAATGGCTTTCTCTTTAAAGTAATGGTTGCGTTTTTAGACACACCAATTTTATATATAGCGGTACATTATTTTAGAAAATTATTTAATTTAAAAGTTGATGAGGAAATTGATTTGGATACTTAGGCAAAACCATTTTTGAGGGCATAAACTACCAATCCAATTCTATTTTTTACTTCTAACTTTTTAAAGAGTTGTTCACGGTATCCGTCAATAGTTTTGGGGCTTAAATTCATAACATCGGCAATTTCTTTATAGGTCATTTCAGTACTGGCTAGTTTCAGGAATTCCAATTCTCTTTCAAGAAGTTTTATTTCTTTTTCAGTATCTGGATGTAAGGAATGCACTAAGCTGTCAGAAACCCTTTTTGAATGATAATAACCTTCATTAATTAAACTGTTCAAAGCTTCTTTTAAAATGTTAGGATGGATATCTTTAAGTAGATATCCCTTAGCCCCATTTTTAATCATTTTTAGGATAGAACGCTCCTCGTCATCCATAGATAATGCCAATACTTTTATACTGGGATAATTCTCCCTTAAAAAGAGTGTAGTTTCCAAACCATCCATTATGGGCATATTCAAATCCATTAAAGCTATATCCGGTAGTTTAGATTTTTTCTTAAGATCGTCGATAAAAATCTTTCCGTTTAAAGCGTGTTGCGTTACCTCAAAATCTTCAAAAGTGTTGATTAAACTTTTTAACGATTGTGCAAAAAGAAGGTGATCGTCAATTATGGCTATGGTATGTTTAGGCATCTTTTTTTCTTATCGGATAGGTTAAAGTTAGTGAAACTCCTTTATCTTTTCCAGATTTTAAGTCAAATTCCGTATTAATTAATTTTGCTCGGCTTTTCATATTAAGTAATCCAGAACCCTTTTCAACAGATGCACCGTCAAAACCAATACCAAAATCCTGTATTTTAATTGCCAAAGTATCTTTGTTATAATTTGCACTAATCTCCATGCTGTTGGTCTTGGAATGCTTTACTGAATTTGACAAAAATTCTTGAATAATTCTAAATAAAATTATTTCATCTTTTTGATTAATAGGAACAACTTTACCCTCAATATTAAATTCCGCATTTATAAAATTAAGCCTATTGAACCGATCAATTTCCAATTGTATGGCTTCATGTAAGCCAATGTTTTTTACAACCTCAGGATTCAATAATTTTGACAATGATCTTATTTCCTGCAAACTTTTCGAAATAATCTCACCAGTTTCTTGTACAACTGATTTTTGTTCTTCTGTTAAATTGGGCTGTACAATATTTAATTGCATTCTAGCTACCGATAACAATTGACCAATGTTGTCGTGCAATTCCCAACTGATATTTTGTAAGGTTTGTTCTTGAGTTTCTAATTTTGATTTTATTAATTCCTCGTCAAATCGTTGTTTGGTTTCCTTTTGCTCGAACAAAAACTTAATTTTTCTATTCTGAAAAATGCTAAAAATAATAATGATAACGACTACTAATAAAACCACCGTAAGGCTTGCTATTAATATTAATGTTGTTGAATCGCCATCCATAATAATTCCATTCTCTTATCGTATAAATTTACGGTTCTTCTTTGTAAATGGACAATTTATTTTTAATTACATTTCGCAACGTGTCATTATCTTCCAGTAATTTATTTTTTTTATGCTGAAAAATACTGAATAGCAATATCATAGCTATTATAGCTATTAATACCACAAGTGTACTTGCCAATATGATTATTCTTTCTTGCTCCATATAAAACCGAAAGTAAAAATTGAATACATAATTATGGCTAAAATGTAGACGATTAAAAATAATTCGTGAATACCAGGTATTAACATATATCCGTTCCATTTTAACATAAAAGGAATTGTTCCCGTATAAAATAAAAGTAGGCCCACGCTAATCCAAAACAATAGAAGTTTATGAAATACCACTATTTTTTCAGACCTAAGCAATTCAATGAAAAAGAAAATAATGGTAATTATTAAGAAAATTGAACCAATAATTCTGGGCAGTACAGCATTTTCGGTTATAAAATTTTGAATAAAAATCCAGTTTAAAGCATAAACAATTGTAAATATAATAATGAACAGTTTTGTCCACTTTTTAAATAATTGTGTTTTTAAATAATTATAATAAATAAAATAAACTGTATTAAACATAACCAAATTCAGAATATTATATAACCATAAATTATATATCCACCCATTTTCATCAATATGTGCCATATTTCCTGTAAGCCAAATATACCAACCTAAAAATTCAGTAATTGTGATATACCATAAAAGATAGAGGAAATATTTTAAGTCTGTGTGTTTGTATTTATAAAAATAGACAGTACCCGCAATAGCAGAAATTAACTCAAAGTACCTGATGGAGTTTTTAATTAACGATATGGTGGTGTCAGACATAAAGATTTATCAGTTTATTTGCTTTTTCGAATTAATTGTTATCCATTGGAGGAGAGCTAGATCCATCATTATACAACAATCCAACTTCATCTTGAACTGCGGTTAAGGAGAAGAACCCTGCTTTTTGCATTTGCTGGTTCTGAGAAGGGGTATATCTTCCACCACCTAAAATTGTTTTTAAATATAGTGGTTGAGTTTCTCCATCTACTTCGTGTAAAGTATAACCCGATTGCTTACCATCTTGCTTTGTTGTTGGTGCAATAAAAAAGGTTTGATGATTTTTTTCATCTCCTTCTTCGTTATTTCCATAAACACTAAAGTAAAATTGAAGCCCTTCTGGGGTTATTTTATTTTCTTTAGATTTTTTTTCTACATAGGAAATATAATTTTTTAAGGTTTTCAGATCGAACCAAACACGGCGTGTATCGTTAAAATCGCCTCCATACAAACTGCTTAGTGTGTCCTTTAGGATGGAAAGACGCTCCTTTTCATAATTTTTATATATTTCAACAGCTTTTTCTGTTTTAATAATGTGAGCCAACATTTCTTTGGTAGGCTCTTCATTTTCATGATGAGGTTTTTTATCGTTACATGAAATTAATAATGTTGCTACGATTATAAAGAGCAACAAAGAATACTTGATTTTGAGGTTTGAAAATTTGAGATACTTCATAATTAGTGGTTTAAGATTATGTTTCTGCAAATTACAAATAAATATGATTCGGTAAAAAGGGGATTTTTCCCCTTTTTTGATCGGGGTAAAATCCCCTAATAAATTTAGGGTTTTTCCTCTTGTATCATTTTAAGTATTGCCCCACATTTGTAACAGAAAAATAGTTGAAAGAAAAATTCTTAGACAAAGTAAATATATCTTTCTCCTTGCTATGAAAATAGTTGCTATGAAGATAGGAGCTATGAAAATGTTAGAATGGGAAAATTGCTATGAAAACCATTGTTTGACATTATTTGAGTTAACAACAGCAAAATTGGGCTAAGTTTAGTAGGTTAGAATTATTTTGCACCGGGAGAGAGATAATTTGCAGTCTAAGAATTTTTTATTTTTTAAGTGAAGCATCAAATTACTAAATATAAAAAAACTTGCATTGTCCTTTAATTTAAAAGGGAATGCAAGTTTTACATTTATAAAAGAACATTGTTTTTAAGCAGTTTTTCTTTCGTTAATGGCTAAACCAGCCAATGTGGTTAATAACATAATGTGAATCATTATATTCATCCAATTGCCCGAAGGTATATGTACTAAAACCAAGGCCATTAGCATAATAAACGCTAAAAAAGCGTAAGAATATAATAGTTGTTTATTTAGTAAAACCAAAATCCCAGCTACTAATTCTAAAGCCGCTAATAAAGCTCCCAATGCATATGTTCCGCCATCTCCTAAAAATGCAAGTCCGCTGCTTTTTAGAAAGTCTGCCATATTTTGCAAGCCAACTCCGCCAAGAAAACCTTCAATAAATTTTTCTACCCCGCCCCAAATAAATAAAAGAGCGATTCCTATCCTAATAACTAAATTACCTGTGTTCATAACCTTTTTTTAATTAATATTATATTTCTTTTGCTAACGGGAAATCAATTTCAAATCCTGCTAAATTGTGAATGTAATTACTGATAATTTTATCACCGATAATAATAACCACATCTATCATGTTTGCTTCAGTGTAACCTGCATTAAAGAAATTACTTTTAACTTCTTCTGATACATTGCCTTTGTTGGATACCGCAGCCAAAGTAAATTCAGCTAATACATTCAATTTTTCATCAAACGAAGCAGATCCTTTTCTTAATTCGATAATTTGGTCATCGTTAAAACCGTTCATTTTTCCTAAAGCAGTATGTGCAGATTGACAATATTTACAACCATTATATTGGCTTACTACTAAATTGATAACCTCACGCTCTTTTGCTTTTAATGTAGATTTTCTGTTTTGCAAAGCAAGATAATCGGGCAGTGCTGTTTCGTTTTTAGCGTAATACGCATAAAGGTTAGGGACAAAGCCTAAATTGCTTTTAAGCGTATCAAAAATTTCTTGATTGTTAGAAGATACTTCTTCTCTTGTTGGTACTGTGTAATTTGTTTTTGTTTCCATTTTATACTGTTTTTTATATTTATATTATTTTAACAGTACAAATGTATGGCGAGGTTGGGGCTATGGCATTACCTATAATTCCTAATGAGTTGGCAATTTTTCCTTTTTAAGGTTTATTTCTAAATTCAGAGGGTGAAATGTATTCAATATTCTTAAAAAAGCGACTAAAAACTTGTACATCCGTAAAACCCAATTCGTAACCAATTTCTGATATTGTTTTATCGGTATAGGTCAGTAAGCGTCTCGCTTCTAACATAATTCTGTTTTTTATGTAATGTGAAGGAGTATTGTTTCCGGCTTTTTTAAAAAGATTGGCTAATGTTTTAGGAGATTTATTGAGCATATCTGCATAGTGAGAAACGGAGTGCTTTTCTTTAAAATGTGTTTCAACCAAATAATTATATTCTCTTACAATTTCTATATCGCTATCTTCATGTTGCGAAAAGCTTTCTTGAGTTTTGTAAATACGCGTGCACAAAATCAGCAATCTTTTTAGCATCATTTGTAACATTTCCAATTGCAAATTGTCTTTAGATTTAAACTCTATTCTAAGCATTTTTAAAACGGTTTGCAAAATATCTATATCTTCATTGTTGGGCTTTATAATGGGCAGGTTAGAGGCTCCGTAATATAATATTCCTTTACAACCAACTTCACTATCGTGATCTACAATACAGTAAAAAGACCTGTTCCACCTAATAAGCTGAAGTGCGTTTATTTTTATGACTTCAATTTTGTGAAACTCTGTGAGGCTAATAATATCGTTTTTGTTAAACGTGTAATGTATAGCATCAATAATAAGCTGATTATTATCTGAGGTAAACCATAGTAGGGATAGTTCACTGGTTTTTGAAGCTTTTAAAACATTGCAATTGTTAGAAGTTATTTTATGCAGTTCAATAAAAGCTCCATTTTGGTTAGAATAATTCATTATTGATTCTGGTTTTATAACTAACTTAAGCTAAGCTGTATATAATACCCTTCGCTACCTCTAATATTAAAAACCGTATTGTCTTCGAAAATTACATATTGACCTTTGATGCCTTTTAAAACACCCTTGTAGTTTGGGGTTTTATCTAAACTTAAGCTTTTAACCTTAGTGGGATATTGCAATACTGGAAATTCAATATTGGTCTCTTTGCTGTGATTTTCTAAATAATAAGGTTTAGCCTCTTCGGGAATAAACGGTGCCAATTTTTCTTTTTCTTTAAGGAGATCAAGATCTAAAATATCATTGGTCAGCATTTTACGCCAATTGGTTTTATCGGAAACATGCTCCTTAAGGGCTATTTCTGTAATACCTGCTAAATATCTGTTTGGCACTTCAACAATTTCAATGGCTTCGTGTGCTCCTTGGTCTATCCATCGCGTTGGAATTTGAGCCTTGCGTGTAACCCCAACTTTCACATTGCTTGAATTTGCCAAGTAAACTATGTGCGGTTGCAGTTGTACTTTTTTTTCGTATTCCAGATCACGGTCTTCTTTATCTAAATGGGCTGTACTTAGCTCGGGACGCATAATCCAATCTGCAGCTTGGGGAATGTCAAAAAAACAGCTTTTACAAAATCCTTGTCGGTAGATAGGTTTGTCCAAATGGCAATTTAAACATTCATATTTTACAAAGGTAATTTCCAATGTTTTGTTTAACAGTTGGTTTACATTTATAAAATCATTTTCCAATTGCATATAATACTGAACTGGTGATGTCAGTTCGGTTATCATTTTCTGTAAAACACCTGTGTAAATCATAATTTTATAGAACCAAATTCTAAATAGACAATCTTGGAATTTGGTATTTGCTTTTTGCTAGTTATGCTTCTTCACTAATTACCCGTATCGTTTTCTTCACTTTTTCAGCAACTTTTCTCGCTTCATCTAAATCTTGATGTACAATAGTTACATGACCCATTTTTCTAAAAGGTTTTGTTACTTTTTTACCATAAATATGTGGCGTAACACCATCCATCTTTAGAATTTTTTCCATATTTTCATAAACCACATTTCCTGTATGGTCTTCTTCTCCGACTAAATTTACCATTACCCCACCAACTTTACTAGAAGTATCGCCCAAAGGTAGATTTAAAATGGCTCTGATATGTTGCTCAAATTGACTCGTGTAAGCGGCTTCTATACTGTAATGTCCGCTGTTATGAGGTCTTGGAGCCACTTCGTTGACCAAAATTTTATCATCATTTGTTAAAAATAATTCTACTGCCAATAATCCAACATGCTTAAAAGCCTGTGCAACTTTTAAAGCTATGAATTCGGCATTTTTGGCAATTTGAGTAGGAATTCTTGCTGGGCAAATTACATATTCCACTTGATTGGCTTCTGGGTGGAACTCCATTTCAACAACCGGATATGTTTTTAAGTCACCATTAACATTTCTGGCTACAATTACCGCCAATTCATTTTTAAAAGGAATCAGTTTTTCGGTAATACATTCCACATTTGGTAATGTGTCCAGATCGGCATGGTTTTTTACAACTTTTACGCCCGTGCCATCATAACCAAATCTTGCACTTTTCCAAACAAACGGAAAGTTTATAGTTTCATGCTTTAGAGCAGTTTTAATTTCATCAGTATAAGCAAAACGGGAAAACTCAGCAGTTGGAATATTATGGTCCACATAAAATAACTTTTGCTTTGCTTTGTTCTGAATAGTTCTAATTGTTTTTGACGCTGGGTAAACTTTTACGTCTTCATCTTCTAATTTTTCTAAGGCGTCAACATTAACATTTTCAATTTCTATAGTCAGTGTGTTTACTTTTTTTCCGAAATTATATACGGTATCGAAATCAAGTAAACTCCCAACATGAAATTCATCACAGATATTGGCACAGGGTGCATCTTTTGCGGCATCTAAAACACAGGTGTAAATATCGAATTTTTGAGTTTCGGTCAATAACATTTTACCCAATTGCCCTCCGCCAAGAATACCTAATTTAAAATCTGAAGAAAAGTAATTTTGCATTTAATTATTTGTGATTAGTAAAGATTGACCATTATTTACAACTTTATAACTCTTAGCCGCATATTTTCCGCCGTTTTGAGGGGCACCACCCAAAGATAATGCGTATTTGTAATCATCGCAAGAGCATATCATATTCAACCCATCAACGGTCATTTTGCTGCATTCGCTCGGTGGCGAATTGGGGCATGCCAAATCATAAGCATAATAAATATCGCTGGCACCATGGTAAACAACTATCCCTTTAATTCCTCCGGAAATTTCTACATAACCATTTACAAATAAAAGATTGTTATTGGACGGGTTGTTCAAATATACAGTTTGATTAACCGCTACGTTAGGTAAATTCGGATTATTATCATCAGGGTCAGAACAGTTTGCCAAGATAAAAAGTGCTAAAAAAGCTACAACAATATTCTTCATTTCATTTTCTTTATAGGTTACAAATATAAGGCATACTATGTTGAAATAATAAATATTTCATATCTTTGTGACCGAATCTCAACTCCATATACATAGAGCTGGGATTTTTGTATTTATATAAAAATGATGAAGTTATGAGTAAAGTTTCTTATTACACAGCTGAGGGGTTAAAAAAATTAAGAGAAGAACTAGAGCATTTAGAGCACGTTGAAAGACCAAGGGTTACCAATGCTATTTCTGAAGCAAGGGACAAGGGTGATTTAAGTGAAAATGCGGAATACCATGCGGCAAAAGAGGAGCAGTCTTTGTTGGAATATAAAATTGCACAATTAAAAAATGTGGTGGCATCGGCCCGATTAATAGATGAATCGCAATTAGATACTTCGAAAGTGTTGGCATTGTCAACCGTTAAAATTAAAAATACCGCTAATAATATGGTGGTGAGTTATACGTTGGTGGCAAATTCTGAAGCTGATTTCAAAGCAGCAAAAATTTCTGTTGATTCTCCAATTGGTAAAGGATTATTGGGTAAAAAAGTTGGTGAAATTGCCGAAGTAAACGCACCAAATGGTATAATGAAATTTGAAATTTTAGAAATTACAAGGTAAAAAAAGTACGAGGTACGAGGTGAAAAGTACGAGAAAAAAGTAATGAATCTAGTATGAGAAGTGAAAAAATGAATGCCGTTGCGTTGTCTGAAGCTTTTGCATAGGGTAAAAAATAGAAAAACTACAAACAGAAAAATAACAAACTTTCAAAAATGTCTATATTCACTAAAATAATCAATGGGGAAATACCAAGTTATAAAATAGCAGAAAATGATGATTTTTTTGCTTTTTTAGACATCAATCCCAATGCTAAGGGACATACTTTGGTTGTACCTAAAAAAGAAGTGAATAAAATTTTCGATTTAGACGAGAAAACCTACAACGGACTCATGCAATTTTCTAGAAAGATTGCCATTGCCATGGAGAAAGCTATTCCATGTGAGCGAATTGGAATGTCCGTAATCGGATTGGAAGTTCCACATGTACACGTGCATTTGATCCCGTTAAATTCAATGAAAGATGCTACTTTTCAGCAAAAAGTGAGTTTAAGTAAAGAGGAATTTGAAGAAGTGGCGGCAAAAATAGCTAAGAATTTAGGCTAGTATTTTACAATTCTTTTAACAACACACTCATAGTAGTACCTACACCAATTTCAGATTTTTCTACTAGAATTTTTCCATCATGGTAATCTTCCATAATTCTTTTGGTGAGCGATAACCCTAATCCCCAACCACGTCTTTTGGTAGTATAACCCGGTTCAAATATTTTACGATATAAGTTTTTCGGTATTCCCTTACCCGTATCAGTAACTTGAACCTGAACAAATTTGCCATCTTTGGAAAAAACTTTAATTCTCAAAGTCCCTTTTCCTTCCATAGCATCTATGGCATTTTTAACTAAATTTTCAATTACCCATGAGAATAATTGTTGATTAATCATCGCATATATTTTCTCGTCTTCATCCGTATCAAAATGATAATCAATAAGTTTTGAGCTTCTCGAAGAGTAATAATCAAAAGATTTTTTAGTTTCTAAAACTATATTATGCCTGGTTAATTTAGGCACAGAGCCAATTTTAGAAAATCTGTTGGCAATGGTGTTTAAACGCTCAATGTCTTTTTCAATTTCCATTACCGTATTTTCATCGGTATTGTCCATGCGGAGTATTTCTACCCAACCCAATAAAGAGGATAACGGCGTGCCGATTTGATGGGCGGTTTCTTTGGCCATACCTGCCCAAAGTTTGTTCTGTTCAGCTACTTTGGTAGATTTAAAAACCAAATAAATTACAATGGCAAAAAGGCATAAAATAAGCAAAAGAGCTAACGGGTAGTATCTTAATTTATATAAAAGATCTGAATTTCTGTAATAAATATAATCGGTGGTAGGTCCATCTTTAGAGACCCTTGGCACTATCAATTGATTGTTTTCTTTTCGCATTTCTGCCAATTGATTGGCTAGGTACATCCTATCTTTATCAGGCAGGTCATTGTACTGTGTGTTTTTATCCTCAACATCTAAATTTGCCCAACCTTTTATCACATTATCTTCTGTGGTAAAAATCATTGGGATATTTTTATTGCTCTTAATTATTTGATCTTCCAAAGAGATGTCTGCATCCAAATCATCTAAATCTAAAGAATTCATGTTTTTAAGGGCAGTAGCCAGAATCTCCATCTTGGTACGTTCTTCTTGTTTAAAATTTTTGAAGAAGGTATTGGTATTCCATAAAATAAGAGCAACCAGTAAAAAGGCTGCTGTTATTAATATCCATCTAATGATATTCTTGTTGAAGGGGAGATTCATTATAACAAAGATAAAATTATCTGCCGATATAACTAAAAAAAATATCCGATATTATGTTTGTGAATTGAGTATTTTTGTTTTTTTATTAACAATGTAATGATAACGATTAATCCTAAAAATATACCGACAGCCAAATTGCACTCTTATTTGTTGAGTGCGGTAGCACCAAGACCTATTGCTTTTGCAAGCACTATGGATAAAGATGGTAACCCGAATCTATCTCCATTCAGTTTCTTTAATGTTTTTAGTGCCAATCCGCCAATCCTTATCTTTTCACCGGCCAGACGCGGTAGGGACAATACCACAAAACATACTTTTGAGAATATAAAAGAAGTGAAAGAAGTAGTTATTAATGTGGTGAATTATGCCATTGCACAACAAATGTCTTTATCAAGTACTGAATATGCAAAAGGTATTAACGAATTTGAAAAAGCGGGATTTACCATGTTGCCATCTGAAGAAATCAAACCTTTTAGGGTAGCGGAATCGCCAATACAATTTGAGTGCAAAGTAAATGAAATCATTGAACTGGGCACGGAAGGTGGAGCTGGGAATTTAATTATTTGTGAAGTATTGAAAATGCACATAGATGAAAACATTTTAGATGAAGATGGAACTATAAATCAAGAAAAATTAGATTTAATAGCTAGGGCAGGAGGTAGTTATTATTCTAGAGCCAAAAAAGGTTTTTTTGAAATACCAAAACCCTTGCAAAAATTGGGAATTGGGGTAGATAAAATTCCTGACGAAATTAAAAAAAGCAATATCCTTACGGGAAATAATTTAGGGATGTTAGCGAATGTAGAAGCTATGCCCAACACTCAAGATGTTGATAACTTTGCAAAGGATAATCCGAATTATATAGGTTTAAAAACAGAAGAAAAACATAAATTTGCACAAGAATTTTTAGAGAACAACGATGTGCTAAGTGCTTGGAAAGTGCTATTAATTAAATAATTAAAATAAAATGGAAGTAACAGGAAAAATCAAAAAAATTGACGAAACAAAAACATATGGGGCAAGTGGCTTTAGGAAACGTGAAGTAGTAGTTACTACTGATGAGCAGTACCCTCAAATGATACTGATAGAATTTGTTCAAGATAAGACTAATTTGTTAGATGCTTATAATGAAGGCGATCAAGTGAAAATTAACATTAATTTACGTGGTAGAGAGTGGATAAATCCGGAAGGGGAAGCCAAATATTTTAACTCTATTGTAGGCTGGAGAATTGAAAAATTACAGTCTGAAGCACCTAATGCGGTTCCACCAGTTGAGGCAGTTGATGCTTTTCAACCGGCAGATAATGTTTCTGACGAAGAACCAGATGATTTACCGTTTTAATTGTTGTTGTTATTCCGAGGTACGAGGAATCTTTTGAAATATTCTTTTATTTAATAGATTCTTCGCTACGTTTTACTTCGCTCTTAATGACATATTAATAAAAAGTTACAATTTTAACAACCTTTTAGTATCTTGCTAAAAGGTTTTTTATTTTACCAAAATGATACTATTATCCGACAAATTATGGTTCCCACCAGTTGAAACTGCTTCGCCAGAAGGTATTGTTGCTATTGGTGGCGATTTGTCAACTGAACGTTTGCTGTTAGCCTACAAAAGTGGGATTTTCCCGTGGTTTAACCAAGGTGAGCCAGTAATATGGTATAGTCCTAGTGAAAGAATGGTGTTGTTTCCAGACGAGTTAAAAGTTTCAAAAAGCATGCAACAGGTTCTTAAAAAGGACAACTTTAAGGTTACGTTTAATCAGAATTTTAAAGAAGTAATTAGAGCTTGCAAAACCATTTATAGAGAAGGGCAGGGTGGCACATGGATAACAGATGAAATGGAGGAAGCCTACATTAAATTACATGAACTGGGCTATGCAAAATCGGTTGAGGTTTGGTTAGACGACAAGCTGGTCGGTGGTCTTTACGGCATAGACCTAGGAACTGTTTTTTGTGGCGAAAGTATGTTTAGCAAGGTTTCAAATACTTCGAAGATTGCTTTAATTAAATTGGTAGAAAAATTGCAACAGGAAAAATATAAGTTAATTGATTGTCAGGTCTATAATAAGCATTTGGAAAGTTTCGGGGCAAAAGAAATTTCGAGAGCCGAATTTTTGAAGTATCTTTGATATAAATCTTAGTAAGTTATTATGAATATTCAAAACGCACAACAAGAGGTCGATAACTGGATAAACGAACATGGGGTACGCTATTTTAATGAGTTGACCAATATGGCACAACTTACAGAAGAGGTTGGTGAAGTTGCACGGATTATTGCAAGGCGTTACGGTGAACAAAGTGAAAAAGAATCGGATAAAGACAAAGATTTAGGCGAAGAACTAGCAGATGTGTTATTTGTGGTTTTGTGTTTGGCAAATCAAACAGGAGTCGATTTGCAAAAGTCATTCGACAAAAAGATGAAGATCAAGACCGAACGCGACCATGACCGCCATCATAATAATAAAAAATTAAAATAATGACATTCTTAGAAAAAATAAAATCTGCATTCTTTTGGAAAAGGGCATTGATGATTATAATTCCTTTTTTTATAGTATTGGTAATTATTTCTTTATTGTTTAATAGTTTTTCCGCTATTATAGAAGCAGATATGGCAACCGTAATGGAGCAAAATTTTACCCAAGGAAAATGGAAACGTTTCTTCTTAACAAAAATATTGGTAAGTGTATTATACGGTGTTTGGATAACGAGCAGGAACGTGAAATAGAAGCCCACCCCAGCCCTCCCGAAGGGAGGGAGTTCGTTGTGCGTAAAAATTGAGGAGTTTAAAAATAAATACCGTCAAAGGATATTATTATCGACAGAATTTCATAATTTTCGAGCGGATTTACTCCTTCCCCTGAGGGGATGGTTGGGATGGGGCTAGTTGTATCAAATCAATTCCACTTGCCTTTACTTTGTTGTTGAGTTGGGAAACATCACTTTTAAAAATCTTGTAAAGTGCTGATAACTCCTTGTCTATTTCAGCTGTAATTTCGTTTTTAAACTCCACTTCAGCATCCGTTGGTCTATAATCTCCCATTGAAGTTAAGGCGTTAACGTGGGCCAATTTATTGTTCAACTTAATAGGAAAGTTTAATGGGTCTTGGTTGCTCTTGCTTTTGGTCTGGTAGAGATTATTTTCAATTTTGGTAACATCTTTCGATATTTTATCCGCAAATTCTAGCAGTCCTTTGTGCTTATCTTTATCCGTAATCGATTTTTTTAAAACACCTATTTGGTCTTTTACTTTTTTAACATTTTTTAGGGCTTTATGTATTTCGGTCAGTTTATCCCTAACTTCCATAATAAAATCAAATTGGGCTTGTAAATCTTCTTGTGTCGATTCGCTTCTTGGGTCTTTTAAAATGGCAAAATCCTTGGATTCGCTTTGGTTGTTTTTTGTCAACACCACAGAATAATTGCCTGGGATAGCTTGCGGTCCGCTTAAAGATGCCCACCATAAAATCATTCCTTCTACTTTTTCGGCATCAGCGTACATCATATTCCAATTAAATATATTGTTTCCGGGTTTAACTTTTAATTGCTCTTCCTTTTTTTCCTTGTCCGGATGTGTACTGTATTTTTTGATTACTTTTTTATTTTTATCCAAAAATGAAAGTGATATCGTATCCGTTTTTGCGGTATCTTTTACATAAAAGTTTACGGCGACACCACCATAATGATTTTGCCCACTGGTTTTAGACGTTGCTCCTCTGCCACCACCCATTTTGTAACTGTCCATAGGTTTGTACAAATAAAAATCTTTACTCGTAATGTCATTATTTAATTGGTGTAAAGGGGTTAAATCATCAATGATCCAAAAAGAACGCCCTTGTGTGGCGGCAATTAGATTATTATTTATAATAGTTAAATCAGTTATGGGAACAATGGGTAAATTCAACTGAAATTTTGTCCAGTTAGCACCATCATCAAAACTGATGTACATGCCAAGTTCCGTACCAGCATATAATAAACCTTTACGTTTTGGGTCGGCACGTAAGGCTCTGGTAAAATATTCGTTTGGAATACCGTTGGTTATTTTTTTCCAAGTTGCACCGTAATCTGTGGTTTTATAAATGTAAGGGTTGTAGTCGCCTGTCTTATATTTCGTACCTACAATATAGGCACCACCTTTGTTGAACGGGTCAATTTCTATGCAGTTTATCATCATCCATTCGGGCATTATTTTTGGCGTAACGTTGTTCCAAGTTTTACCACCATCTTTGGTGATATGAACCAATCCATCATCAGAACCAGTCCAAATCAATCCGTTTTCAGTAGGCGATTCCGCAATGGCAAAAATGGTGGCGTAATATTCAACACCCGTATTGTCTTTGGTGATAGGCCCACCAGATGGTCCTAAAGTTTTAGGATCGTTTCTAGTTAAGTCGGGACTTATAACTTCCCAAGTTTGACCTTCATTCGTAGTTACATGTAAATGATTGGAAGCCGCATATAATTTTTTAGGATTATTTGGTGAAAACAGAACTGGGAAATTCCATTGAAAACGATATTTCATATCTTCTGCACCATGCCCCATCGGGTCATCTGGCCAAACATTTATAGCTCTCCGCTCATTGGTTTTGTGATTAATCCGTGTTAAAAAAGCACCGTAACTTCCTCCATAAACAATGTCGTTATTATTGGGATCAACAGCTATGTGTGCACTTTCGCCACCTGCAGTACTTTCCCAATCGCTTTCGGTAATATACCTGCCATCGGTTCTGTGGGAAATTCTAACGGTAGAATTATCCTGTTGGGCACCATAAATCCGATAAGGAAAATGGTTGTCCGTTACTACTCTGTAAAACTGTGAAGTTGGCTGGTTATGGTAGGTTGACCAATTTTCACCAGCATCAAAACTGATTTGAGCACCGCCATCATCGGCAATAGCCATGCGTTGATTGTCATTGGGGTCAATCCATAAATCGTGATGATCGCCATGAGGGGCGTTAAAAGATTTAAACGTTTTTCCACCATCTTTAGATTGATGGTAACTTACATTTAAAACATACAAACCATTTTCGTCTTGGGTATCAGCGTACAGTCGTGTATAATACCAAGCCCGTTGACGCAATTTCCGTTCATTATTAATTAGCTTCCAAGTTTTACCTGCATCGGTTGATTTATAAATGCCTCCATCTTTATTTTCTATTAAAGCATAAACAATATCAGAATTTACAGGTGAAACCGTAACACCACTAATGCCCCAAATGCCTTTGGGTAAACCTTCGTTAGTACTAATGTTCGCCCAAGTTTCGCCTTCATCTGTACTTTTATATAATCCTGAGCCCTCTCCACCACTAGATAAACTGTACGGCGTTCTTCTTATATTCCAGGTGGTTACATACATTATACGCGGATTATTAGGGTCGAGGATTAAATCAACCGCTCCAGCATCTGCATTCGCATACAATACTTTTTTCCAGTTTTTACCGCCATCAGTAGATTTATAAACACCGCGTTCTTCGGAAGATTTATACAAATCGCCCATAACGGCAACGTAGACAATGTCAGGATTTTTAGGATGAATTCTAACCCGAGAAATATGTCTTGAGTTTTTTAGGCCAATATGCTCCCAAGTTTTTCCGGCATCTACACTTTTCCAAATTCCATCACCCGAAGAAACATTGCCACGGACCGTTTTTTCGCCCATACCTACATATATAACGTTGTTGTCCCATTCGGAAACTGCTACGGCACCCACCGAGCCTCCAAAAAATCCGTCAGAAATATTTTCATAAGTATTGCCCGCATCGGTAGTACGCCAAACACCACCGCCCGTAGCACCAAAATAATAGAGGTTTGCTTTACCTGGCACACCTGTTACTGCTGCACTTCTGCCACCACGAAATGGACCAATATTTCGCCATTGCATAGCATCGTAATATTTTTCGGCAAATTGAGGTTGTTGCGTTTTTTGTTTTTTTTGTCTTTTTTGTGCGTTAACTTTGTCGGCAGTTGCAAATAGTAAACAAATTACTAGGAAGAGAATTTTTTTCATAATTAAGGTTTGTTGAAGTAGCTAAAATTAAGGATAAAAAGTTAATTAATAAACGCATTGAATGGATTTATTTTTAGATTATACTGATAAACAAATAGTTACTTCTGACATTAAAATTTCTGGATCTAAAAGTGAATCGAACCGTCTTTTAATTTTACAACAGTTTTATCCTAATTTAAAACTGAAAAACGTATCGGATTCTGATGATTCTGTACATTTAACACACGCTTTAGAATCGACTAAAGAATTGATTGATATCGGTCACGCCGGAACAGCAATGCGTTTTTTAACCGCTTATTTTGCTGTAAAAGAGAGTAGGGAAGTGATTTTAACTGGCTCTGAACGGATGCAAAACAGACCCATTAAAATTTTGGTTGATGCGTTGCGAATGCTAGGTGCTGATATTGAATATGTTGAGAAGGAAGGTTATCCACCGCTTAGGATAAAAGGGAAAAAAATTACCAAACAAAAAGTTTCTATAAACGGGAATGTTAGTAGCCAATATATTTCTGCATTGGTATTGATTGCCACAAGTTTGGAAAAAGGATTGGAAATAGAATTGTTAGAAGAAATTACCTCGCGTCCTTATTTAGAAATGACGTTGAATTTGCTAAATCAATTGGGAATTTCAACAAGTTGGGAAGAAAATATCATAAAGATACAACCTCAAAAATCTATAAAAGACAAAACTATAACTGTTGAATCTGATTGGAGTTCCGCTTCGTATTTTTATAGTTTAGTAGCGTTAAGTAAAGTAGGTAAAAGTATCACGTTATCCTCTTACTATAAAGAAAGTTTGCAAGGAGATAGTTGTTTGGTTAGCATTTACGAAAATTTTGGTGTAATAACCGAATTTAATAATAATTCAATAACCATAACGAAGGCAAAAACTCATAACTCTAAACTTTTACCCGTCCGTAACCAACGACAGTTGGTGGAGGCGGGCATAACTCTTAACTTAAAATCCGCTCCCGACATTGCTCAAACCATAGTCGTAACCTGTTTCGGATTGGGAATTGGCTGTGATTTAACAGGTTTACACACGCTAAAAATTAAAGAAACGGACAGGTTGGTAGCTCTACAAAATGAACTTCAAAAATTTGGTGCCAACATTGAAATAACAGATAAAAGTTTGCATTTAAAAACTTCAAATACTACGTTTGCCAAAAATGTAACCGTAAAAACTTACAACGACCATAGAATGGCAATGGCATTTGCACCGTTAGCATTAAAAGTTCCTTTCACGGTTCAAGATGCCGATGTGGTTACTAAATCTTATATCAGCTTTTGGGAAGATTTAGATTCTTGTTTAAAAGGTTAAAGGATTGTTAATTCATTCATTTCAGGGTAAATTCTTATCAGTATTAACTTATCAACTGCTTTAATAATTTTCATTTGCCAATAAATGCGTATGAATTTTTTCATAATTAATTTATAGTTGAAATAAGTATAATTATAAATGTTAAAGTTTGTAACACATTATAATTGTTGTCGTCTTTTAATAATAGGACAGTTTCTGTACTAAAAAAAACCAAAGCCCAAAATATGCTATCGTACATGCCAACCTTTACCGATGACGAAATCTCCAATCGTTTTAGCAAAATCAGTTTTTTAGTTGGTAGCTATACTATTGAAGTTTATAGTTACTCACTTGCCGAAGGTTGGGTTAAATCTGGAGAAGGCAGTTCCGAATGTCTGATTAAGGATACTTTTATTACAGAAAAGGTAAAATTGAACAAAGAGAATTGCATTGTTAACCTAAGCAATACTATTGGTTGCGACTTACTCGATGATAGCTTTCGTTTGTTGTCTTTAGATATTCCGTTAGGAAGTATAGACGTTTACAAAGGTAAAATTGAAAATGACACGTTGATTTTTACAAATTTAGATTCCGATACTAAAGCTAAAAGCAAATCTGGCGAAGAAGTTTCGTTTAAATTGATATACAAAGCGTTATCAGCTTCAGAAAACGAATTGGTGGTAGGTTACACAAAAGATAAAGGCAAAACCTGGTGTCCTTTTGTTAAGAATGTTTATATAAGGAAGTAACACTTTTCTAAATTTCAATCACATAAGACGTGATAGTCTTTAATATTTTTGAACTAGCACTCTTAAATTCATAAATATCTGAAAAAGCGTAGTTTTTACCGTTTTTCATTTTTACCACTCCATTTGCAGCACCTAATGTACCATGTGTTAGCACGTTGTCAATGATAAATTCAGAAACATCTTTATCTTTCATTCCATTGATGGTTTTGGCATAGTTTTCTTTACCTTTTATAGTTTTATCACCAATCATATTCCAAACAATATCATCCGTTACATTATCTATTAGAAATTTGGTGTTTCCAGTTCCAAACGCGGTATTAAAATCCTTTAAAAATTCCATTTTTGGAGAATTGCCGCAATCGGTTTGTACCTTAATTTTTGTCATATCATTCCTCTGGTTTAATTTGTGTTCCAATTGACCAAATATTTCCTGCAAAATCCTTAAAACTACCCCTCCTATCTGGGTCACCTTCTCTTTCTTTTGGTTTTTCTAAAGGTTTACAGCCAAGATCAATTGCTTTTTTAAAAATGGAATCGACATCATTTACGTAAATATGGGTCAATAATTTATTGGGCGGAAATTGGTCAGAGGAATTTCCGAACATCAAAACGGAATCGTCAATTTTAATTTCCGCATGCAAAATAGTGCCATCGGGCATATCGTATTTTCTTAATGGTATGGCATCAAATATTTTAGTTAACAGATCAATAAGTTTGTTTGCACCATCAACTACAAAATAGGGTGATACGGAATTGTAACCTTCGGGTTTAAAATTTTGTTTCATTTTTTATTGATTTTCATTAAAATTCACCATACAATTGATACAAAATTCGCCACAAAAATTAAGGGTACCTTCGCGGTTGTATAAAATATGAGATAAAACTTTATTATTGCTGAAATTTTTGGGATTTGGAATTTACTTTTTTTGATTATTCAGGCATTATTCCATAGAATGCAACCCTACCATATTCCCTTCGGTATCGAAAAACAAGGTGATAAATCCATATTCCCCAATAGACATTTTAGGCTTAACAATTTTACCTCCAGCTTTTTCAACTCTACTTTCTTCGGTAGTACAATCTTTGCTTCCAAAATAAACCAGTGTACCGTTTCCGCCCGCTTCAAAACCTTCCATTTTAACTAATGCTCCGTTCGACCCATGATTTTCCATATCGCCCGGAAAGGTTTTCATTTCCATTGGATCATCGGTGGGATTGGGTAAAGATTCAAGTTTAATATCAAATACCGTTTCATAAAATTTTGTGGCCCTGTCCATATTGTTAACATAGATTTCAAACCATACGACTGAATTAAAATTTTTCATAATTATTCTAGTTTTAAAATTATGAATGCAAGTTAACAGTAAAAAATAAAAATGCCTTATGACAATTAATTTTATTTGGAGAGTATTTCTTTCCGAATTCTACTAAGTGAGGAATTGGTAATCCCTAAAAAAGAAGCAATTTGTTTTAAGGGTGCGTGTTGTAACACAAGGGGTTTTTCTGTTGTCAGTTTTTGATAGCGAGTAGTGGCATCATCCGTAAGGGTAGAAATTGAGCGTAGTTTGAGTTCGAATAAACTTTGAGCCATCCACGATCTGCCCCACTCTCTAAAACCTTCTATGGAATGAAATAATTGCTGAAAAACATCAAAATCAATTTGCCAACAATCACAATCTGTAATAGCCTCAATATTTTCTTGTGAAGGAATTCGCTGAAAAAGTGAGGCTACTTCAATAACAATTTCTGTATTAGAAAAAAAATTGGTTGTTATTTCGTCACCCTCGTAATTATAAACATACGAACGCATTAGTCCTTTGCCGAGAATTAGGTAACTATTGGAAATTTGATTTTCTTTTAGCCAGTCTATTCCTTTGCTTAAAGTTATCTTTTTGTGTGCTAAGCAGATAGTTTTTAATTCTTCGGGACTAATAAGAGGATGTTTGTATATTTCGGTTAAAATAGTTGATTCCATTCATTGGATTTATAGATAACGTGAAGATAGCAAAATTCAACCAAACCGACCCCAATATTGTTATTTAAGCTATGCTCAATACTTTCTTGATCACTAGTGTCTCTGCCAATTGATAGAGTTTATTGTCAGCATTAAATTCTTCAGCTAATAATATTTGCAATTTTAACGCTAAATTAATATACGGTCAAATTGTTTATTGAATATAACACCAAAAAACAATCTATTAAAAATGGTATCTGACAAAAGCTTCCATAGCTGCATAATGGGACAAACCTAGAGCGTCATATAAATCAGCTGTTTCTTTGTTCCTGTCCTCAGCACGTTGCCAAAACTCCCTGCTATCAGAACCTTGAAAAACCACACCGTCTTTTTGCGATTGATGTTTAAAGATACCTTTACGCTTTTCCATTACTTGATCTGGACCCATGGGAACCGCCATTTCAATCTCGTCAATTCCCCATTCTTGCCAAGCCCCTCTGTACAACCAAACCCAGCAATCTTTCATAAATTTTTTAGGTTTTAGCTCTTTAACTGCGGCAAAAACAGAATCTAAACATACTTTATGGGTTCCATGCGGATCTGCCAGATCGCCCGCAGCATATATTTGATGTGGTTTCACTTTTTCTATCAAGTCCATGGTTATTTTAATATCCTTTTCTTCTAAAGGATTTTTCTCTATAGTACCTGTCTCATAAAACGGCAATTCCATAAAGTGGATTTGTTCATCTGGAATGCCCACGAAATGACAAGTAGCCCTTGCTTCCCCTTTTCTTATCAATCCTTTTATGTACCTAACCTCTGGGGTATCTATTTCACTGGATTTTTTGTTCTTTAAGAATTTAGCAGCTCTTTTGTAGATGATTTCGGCTTCCTTGTTATCGATACCGAATTTATCGTTATAATCGCGAACAAAACTTGCAAACCGTAAGGCCTCGTCATCAGCAACCGCAATGTTACCCGATGTTTGATAGCCTACATGAACTTCATGCCCTTGTTCGTGCAACCTTTTAAATGTGCCACCCATACTAATGATGTCATCATCAGGATGTGGGCTAAAGATAATAACACGCTTTTTGGCAGGCTCTGCACGTTCTGGTCTTTTACTATCATCTGCATTGGGTTTGCCCCCTGGCCACCCCGTAATGGTATTTTGTAATTTGTTAAATATTTTGATGTTAATATCATAGGCGGGGCCAGAATCTGCCAATAAATCGCTCATGCCGTTTTCAATATAATCAGCATCGGTAAGCATTAAAATCGGTTTCTTTAGATGAAGTGCCAGACTTAAAACCGCTTTTCTGATTAATTTATCAGTCCAAACAATTTTTTCAACCAACCAAGGTGTGTTGACTCTTGTTAGTTTTGAAGCTGCCGCTTGATCTAATACGAAAGTTGCATTATTATGCTCTTGCAAATAAGATGCGGGCACGTTACTTGTTACTTCGCCTTCGGTAGATGCTTTTATAATATTGGATTTTCTTTCGCCCCAAGCTAAAAGTATCACTCTTTTAGCTTCCATAATTTTTTTAACCCCT
>NZ_JAXKVV010000020.1:0-59624 GCF_034296135.1 Aureibaculum koreense | reverse complement strand
TTGCTTTGAGCATTCATAAGAGCCTTTAGTTCTGATTCACTCTCTTTAATGTGTAAGTCTATTTGTTTTGCCATAAGGCAATTTACAAATAATTGAGTAAATTAACAAGAGAAATGGTATTAAATGTAAAAGACATTAAGGCCTCAAAAGCATTTTACGAAAAATTAGGGTTTTCAGTTTTTGCTGGTGATTTAAAACATAATTATCTTATCATGAAGAACGAAAACTCTTTAATAGGTTTGTTTCAAGGGATGTTTGACAATAATATTTTAACTTTTAATCCGGGATGGGATGAGAATGCAAATACATTGGAATCTTATGATGATGTTAGAGCGATTCAACAACAACTGAAAAAGGAAAACATAAAATTGGACAGAGAAGCCGATGAAAACACTTCAGGGCCTGCCAGTATTGTGTTAAGTGATCCTGATGGTAACCATATTCTTATAGACCAGCATGTGTAAGCCAATAACCCCGAAAGGGTTTTGAACCCTTTCGGGGTTAGGGATTAAAATTTCACATCAATTTGCCCTCTTAACAAATCCTCAATAGTTTCACGCTCACGGATTAAATAATCTTTACCATCTTTTACCAAAACCTCTGCTGGGCGGTAACGCGAATTATAATTGGAAGCCATTGAGAAACAATACGCTCCAGCATTGCTAAAACTTAAAATATCACCTTCGGTAATTTCAGTTATTCTTCGGTTTGCACCTAAGGTATCTGTCTCGCAAATATATCCGACCACTGTATAAAAACGTTCTTTTCCTTTTGGGTTTGAAATATTTTCGATATGATGATAAGCATCATAAAACATAGGACGCAATAGGTGGTTCATTCCGCTATCAACCCCAGCAAAAACAGTTGAAGTGGTTTGTTTTACAACATTTACATTGACCAAAAGTTTACCCGCTTCACTTACAAGAAATTTACCAGGCTCTAGCATTAGGGTCAAGTCCTTACCATAATTTTTACAAAACTCATTAAAACGATTGCTGAGCTTTTTTCCTAATTCTTCAATGTCGGTAGAAATGTCATTTTCTTTATAGGGTACTTTAAATCCACTCCCAAAATCAATCGAATCTAAATCTTTAAATGTTTCGGCGGCATTAAAAAGAATTTCGGTTGCACGTAAAAATGCATCAACGTCATATATGTCAGAACCAGTATGCATGTGTATGCCATTAATTCGCATTCCAGTGTTCTCTACAACTCGGTATATATGAGGTAATTGATGTACGGAAATGCCAAATTTAGAATCGATATGGCCCACAGAGATTTTAGAATTTCCACCTGCCATTACATGCGGATTGATACGAATACAGACAGGTGTATCTGGATATTTTTGTCCGAATTGTTCCAGAATGGAAATATTATCAATGTTAATATGGACACCCAAACCTTTAGCTTGCTCAATTTCTTCTAAAGAAACACCGTTAGGCGTAAATATTATATCTTCAGGCGAGAACCCAGCTTTTAATCCTAATTGCACCTCTTGAACAGAAACGGTATCAATACCAGAATTTAAATGTTCAAAAACCTTTAATATATTTATATTTGACAAGGCCTTTACTGCATAGTTTATTTTTAGGTTTTTTACTCCCGAAAATGCTTTTTCCATACGCTCGTATTGCAATATGATTTTATCAGCATCATAAACATATAAAGGGGTGTCGTATTTTTTAGCAAGTGATAATAACAATTTTCTATCCATGATTGAAATTTAAAAGTGGTAAAAATAGTTAACCTGTTGTTATCTTAAAAATTTAAAAGTAAATAAAAACAAATTAGGGATATTTGTTGTAGAAGTTGTTTTAATATGACTATTTGAGAGACGAGTTGAAGAGGTTTATATTTTTACAAACAAAAAGTTATACCACAAGGAGCACTAAGGCAGTTCACAAAGAACACGAGGAATTTGTCCTTAATTTTATATTCCTATTTCTTAGTGAACTTAGTGCTAAACTTTGTGATCTTAGTGGTTAATATTTTATTGGACAGGCGGTTACCTATATTTAATCTCGGTAATCTCTGCAATTTTAACAATTACCTCGACCGCTTTCTGCATAGACTCCACTGGAACATATTCATACCGTCCATGAAAGTTATGTCCGCCTGCAAAAATATTTGGGCAGGGTAATCCTTTATAGGATAATTGAGAACCATCTGTACCACCACGTATTGCTTTTATAATTGGTGTAACACCAACAGATTTCATGGCTTCTTCGGCAATTTCGACAATGTGCATTACGGGTTCAATTTTCTCTTTCATATTAAAGTACTGATCCATAATTTCAACTTTAACTAAATCTTTACCTATTTCTTTATTCAAATCATTAGCCACTTTTTGAAAATCTGCTTTTCGTTTTTCAAATATACTCTTATCGTGATCGCGAATAATATACCCTAATTCTGTCTTTTCAACTTCACCCTTTATGCTATATAAGTGATAAAATCCTTCATAACCTTCTGTTTTTTCAGGTATTTCATTTTTTGGTAAAGCGGCAATAAAATCATTGGCAATGAGCATAGAATTGATCATTTTGCCTTTGGCATAACCGGGATGCACTATTTTTCCATTAATAGTAACTTTTGCTCCAGCTGCGTTAAAATTTTCATATTCCAGTTCACCAATTTGGCTGCCATCCATTGTATATGCCCATTCGGCACCAAATTTCTCAACATTAAACAGGTGAGCTCCTTTTCCAACTTCTTCGTCTGGTGTAAATCCAATTTTAATTTCACCATGTTTAATTTCAGGATGTTGAATCAAATATTCCATTGCTGTAACAATTTCAGTAACGCCCGCTTTGTCATCAGTACCGAGTAGGGTAGTGCCATCAGTAGTGATTAAGGTTTGTCCTTTATAAAGTAATAAATCCTCAAAATAATCGGGTGATAATACAATATTTTCACCTTTGTTCAAGACAATATCCTTACCGTCATAATTTTTATGGATTTGTGGCTTTATGTTCCTTCCACTATAATCAGGGCTCGTATCTATATGTGCTATAAAACCAATGGTTGGCACTTTATGATTCACATTACTTGGTAAGGTGGCCATGATATAACAATTATCATCTAATGTTACATCTTCCATTCCAATGGACTTTAAATCCTCTACCAAAATTTTAGCAAGATCCCATTGTTTTTCCGTACTCGGAAAAGCTTTGTTTTCAGAATCAGATTGGGTATCTATGGTAACGTATTTTATAAATCTGTTTATGATGTGTTGCATGACGTAATTATTCAATTAATTGTAGTGATTCGAACAGTTCAACCGATTCGCATAAACGCTCATCAACCAATTTATCACCAAAAACCTTCGATGTCAAGGTAATATATTCATCAATATTTGTTTTTAAATATACTTGTAAATACTTGTAATTGATTCCCGAACGTGTTCCTTCGGAAAGATTAAAATACATTGGTTTTTTTTTGAATTTTCCAAAACCAGATTTGGTCATTTTTAACTGCTCTTTGAGTTGTAGTGTATCATTAATTTTTTTCGCAAAATCGTCATTAATTTCAAGTTCTCCTTGTTTCCATGACATTTCCAACACATAAGTGTCCGTTAATTGTTTGGTAGTGTCAGCCGAATAAATTTCTGAAGAATACTCATCATAGTAAAGTGTGGTTTTCCAATTTTTAGGAACTTGTATTCTAAAATTCTTTAAAAAATCTCGGTATTCTTTTAGCTCAGAGAATTCAACATCGATTTCACAATTAAATTGCTCTTTTAATGAATTGCTTTGGCAACTGATGAAAACAATTGCTAAGATAATAATTATTGCTTTTTTCATTTTAAAGTTTGAGTTGATTAGTTATTTTAGAATTAGTTTTCCAATTTTCTTATTCCCCGCCAGCCAAGCAAAATTCTTATTTACAAATCTGATGGTATAATAAGCGTCATCGCTTACTTTTTTCCAAGTATGTCCGCCATCCTTAGAATAAGAAACGCCAGTTGTGCCAACGGCAAATAGTTCTTGGCCATCTGTATCAGGAACATACTGTACACAACTTTTATAACCTGGTTCGTTACCATCAGCCACTAATTGCCAAGTTTTACCGCCATCTGTTGTAACGGCTTTATTGCTGGTATTATTATCTTTATTGTTCCAATCACCTCCAAATATGACTCCGTTTTTAACGTCATAAAAATCGACGCTATAAATTCCGGTCATCTGATCGCCTTGAACAATCGGTGTGTCGTAAACTTTCCAGGTGTTGCCCATATCGGGTGAGTGAAAAACCCTGGCAGATTTTCCTCCAGTAACCAACCATGCATTTTCTCCATGTATGGCAATATTGCTATTGCTTGCGGCGAAAGCAGCTTCACCTTCATTTATTTTTGGTAGTTTATCACATGGTAATTTTGTCCAAGATTTCCCACCATTATTGGTTAAAATAACGGATAGGCAATCATCAGTTGGATCGCCCATGGCAATACCGTTCCTATCATCAAAAAACGCCATGGCATCATAAAACACCTTGGGATGTTTTTCTTTATAAACTATCTCTAAATTGCCTTCGTTATATTCATATAACAATGCAGGATTACCTATACTTAACATAAAAATGTTTTCGGTGTTGGAAGCAATAGCCCTAAAATGTGGAACAATTGTATCATAAAAAACGCGTTTATCCTTTATGTTTTGATTTGTTGGCAATATTAATCCCAAATAACCATCAGAAGTGGCATAAAATAAACTCGAATCTTTCATGGCATAAATGGCTCTGATACTCGAACTGTCAATGGCTATTTCTTCGATATTTATCTTTTCTATGGAACGAGGTGTTGTTTTTTTATTGCAGGAAAAAACAAGAGAAGCTAGTGCAAATAGAAAAATTATTTTTTTCAATTTTGTTTAAATTGTGTTAGATTTATCAAAAGTAAAATTTTAAATACAAATAGCTAATATTTATAGTAATTTTTATGAGAGCATTGGTAATTTCGGGCGGTGGTAGTAAAGGAGCATTTGCGGGCGGTGTTGCCGAATATCTCATTGATGAAAAAGATAATAAATATGACCTGTTTTTGGGTACATCAACAGGTAGTTTAATGGTTTCGCATTTAGCTCTGGGAAAATTATATGAACTAAAGGCTATTTATACTACCATCAATCAACGAAAAATTTTTAGTAATAACCCGTTTGTAATCAAAACGGTACATGGAGAAAAAGTGGTCTCCATAAATCATTTAAATACAGTTTGGAATTTATTTAACGGACGTAGAACATTTGGTGAAAGTAAAAATCTAAGAAAATTAATAAGAAAATATATTACCAAAGATTATTTTAATCGTATAAAGTTATCTGAAAAGAATGTAGTGGTTACCGTTTCTAATTTAACGAACAATGTTGTTGAGTATAAATCTATACAAGATTGTACGTACAACGATTTTTGCGATTGGGTATGGGCATCTTGCAATTATGTGCCATTTATGAGCTTGCTTCGTAAAGACGGTTGTGAATATGCCGATGGTGGTTTTGGGGCATTGGTTCCAATAAGAGAGGCCATTTTAAGAGGAGCAACAGAAGTGGATGTAATTATTTTAGAAACTGAGATAAATCAATTGAATAGGATGCCTTCAAAAAATCCGTTTTCGCTAATTACAAATATGGTTGAGTTTATGATGGATCAAGTTGAACGGCATAATGTTACCATCGGTAAATTACAAGCTATACATGATAATGTAAAATTGAATTTATATTATACGCCGACTGTGTTGACCACAAATTCGCTGGTATTTAACAAGAAGTTAATGGCAAAATGGTGGCAATATGGATTTAGATATGCTAAAAAGCAACATCTGTTAGAAATGAATAAGCTAAAGGATAAATAGATTAAAATTGAATCTAGACAGCTAGAATCTAGAATCTTGACAAAAAGATTGCGAAAAATTTGTGTTTTCAAAAATTTATCCATTAAATTTGTCCTTCAATTACATCAAAAATGAATTTAAACCGCACACATCATCATTTTCATACTGGCTTTCAAGCGAGGTGAGTTGTTGTGTTTTAAATCTAAAATCATATAAACCCGTTTGAATAGTTCAAGCGGGTTTTTTTATTAAAACATGCCATTATGAAGACCGCAGGTCGCACATAATGTCATTAATTTTATTAATCCCGCTGAATAGCGGGATCTCATGTCTCAATAACGAAATAATGATAAGTAATGTATAAATTAAAAATTGCCGTTCAAAAATCTGGCAGATTAAATCAAGAGTCGTTAGAATTGCTTAAAAATTGCGGTATTTCTATAGATAATGGAAAAGATCAGTTAAAGGCTTTTGCAAGGAATTTTCCGTTGGAAGTTTTATACTTAAGAAATGGAGACATTCCACAATACTTACGTGATGGCATTGTTGATATTGCTATTTTGGGCGAAAACACATTGATTGAAAAGGGAGGGGATTTATCAATTGTAGAAAAATTAGGTTTCTCTAAATGTAAAGTTTCTATAGCCGTACCAAAAGAAATTCAATATTCATCAATCAACGATTTACAAGGCAAGCGAATTGCCACTTCCTACCCTAATACCGTAAACCAATTTTTAGATAAAAAAGGAGTAAAAGCAGAATTGCATGTCATTAATGGTTCTGTGGAAATTGCTCCGAATATTGGTTTGGCAGATGCCATTGTTGATATTGTTTCCAGTGGAAGTACTTTGTTTAAAAACAATTTAAAGGAAGTTGAAGTATTGTTGAAAAGCGAAGCGGTATTGACAGTATCCCCATCATTATCGAACGAAAAACAAGAAATTTTAAATAAATTAAAATTTAGAATCCAATCTGTTTTAAAAGCAAGAAATAGTAAATATGTATTGTTAAATGCCCCAAATAATAAAGTAAAAGACATTATAAAAATATTGCCGGGAATGAAGAGCCCCACGGTCTTGCCTTTGGCGGAAGAAGGTTGGAGTTCTGTACACACCGTAATTAACAAAGATAAATTTTGGGAAGTTATAGATGAATTAAAATTAAATGGTGCCGAGGGCATCCTGGTTTGTCCTATTGAAAAAATGGTGTTGTAATAAAAGCCCATCCTAACCTTCCCGAAGGGAAGGAACTTGGAATGTGTTATACTTTGTTTAGGTTGTATTAAGATTTTTTAAATTATGAATAAAAATTGCAACATAAAATTTATTCCTGACGAGGAGATTTTTAACATCATTCCTTATTTACAACTATTGGACGATAGGATTCCTATTGAAGTTTTAAAAGAACGGCTACCCAAAATGCTAGAGCATAATTACAAATGTGCAGGAGTTTATGATGGAGATAAGTTGATTGGTATTTGCGGTGTATGGGTGTTGTACAAATATTATATTGGCAAGCATTTAGAGGTAGATAATGTAATGATTCATCCAGATTATCGTAACAAGGGAATTGGTCCAATGTTATTGGATTGGGTCAATGATTATGGTAAATCCATTGGTTGTGTTGCTACGGAACTGAATAGTTATATTACCAATGATAAAGGGAATAAATTTTGGGAAAATTATGGTTGCCAAAAATTAGGATTTCATTATAGAAAGACATATGAATAAAATATACAATCCACTTAAAGAAAATTGGTCAGCTATTTTAGCAAGACCTACACAAACTGTTGAGGACATTGAAGCTACGGTATTGGAAATTTTTAATGAAGTAAAACAAAAGGGAGATGGTGCTATTGAAAAATACACCGATATTTTTGACGGTGTAGCTGTTAAGAATATGCAAGTTTCTGAAAAAGAAATTTTTGAAAATCAGGATAAAATCAGTGATGATTTAAAACAAGCCATACAATTAGCAAAAAGTAATATAGAAAAATTTCATAAAGCTCAAAAAACATTAAAAATTGAAGTTGAAACAATGGAGGGCGTACAATGTTGGCAAGAAAAACGGCCCATTCAAAAAGTGGGTATTTATATTCCAGGCGGCACTGCCCCATTGTTTTCTACAGTGTTGATGTTGGCTATTCCTGCTAAACTGGCGGGTTGTTCTGAAATTGTGTTATGTTCGCCACCAAATAAGGAAGGGACTATTAATCCCGCTATTTTATACACTGCAAAACTTTGCGGTGTTACAAAAATCTATAAAGTTGGTGGAATTCAGGCCATAGCCGGAATGACCTTTGGCACAGAAACCATTCCACAAGTGTACAAAATTTTTGGACCAGGAAATCAGTTTGTAACTGTTGCAAAACAATTGGCAACCAAATATGGTGTTGCCATTGATATGCCAGCGGGTCCATCTGAATTATTGGTGGTTGCCGATGATTCTGCCAATACAAGTTTTATTGCATCCGATTTGTTGAGCCAAGCAGAACATGGTACGGACAGTCAGGTAATTTTGGTCTCAACTTCTAAAACATTGATTGATAATGTAGAAAAAGAAATTGCAGAACAACTCAATGAGTTACCCAGAAAAGTGATTGCCGAAAAAGCGATTGCCAATTCTAAAATGATTTATGTGGAGAATGACAATATTGCATTAGACTTAATCAATGAATATGGTCCAGAACACTTTATTATCTGTACCAAAAATGAGGATTTTTATATCAACGGAATTCAAAATGCAGGTTCGGTATTTATAGGCAATTACACGCCTGAAAGTTCAGGTGATTACGCTTCTGGAACGAATCATACCTTGCCGACAAACGGTTATGCCAAACAATATAGCGGTGTAAACCTAGATAGTTTTTTAAAAAACATGACGTTTCAAAAAGTGAGTAAAACTGGAATTCAAAATATAGGCAGGTCCATTGAAATTATGGCGGAAGCCGAAGGTTTGCAAGCTCATAAAAATGCCGTAACCTTGCGGTTAAATAGTTTAGAAAATGATTGATTTCAACCTCAATAGCTTAATTCGCGAAAACGTAAAAGCGTTAAAACCGTATTCGTCCGCACGTGATGAATTTAAAGGTTTTAAACAAGACATGGTTTTTTTAGATGCTAATGAAAATCCCATATTTAATGGAGTAAACCGTTACCCCGATCCCCAACAAACAAGTGTTAAACGAGTATTGTCAGAACAAAAAGATGTTGCCATAGAAAATATTCTATTGGGAAACGGAAGCGATGAAGTTTTAGACTTAATTTACCGGGCCTTTTGTGAACCTAATGTGGATAATGTAATTACAATGCCACCAACTTATGGCATGTACAGTGTGTTGGCTGGAATTAATAATGTTGAAAATAGGGAAGTGCTGTTAACTAAGTTTTTTCAGCCTGATGTGGATGCTATTTTAGAACAGATAGATAAACATACAAAACTGTTGTTTATCTGTTCACCTAATAATCCCACGGGAAATGCTTTTAATGCGACATTGATTGAAGAAATTCTAGTAAATTTTAAAGGATTGGTAATTATCGACGAGGCCTATATTGATTTTTCTTCCAAAGAAAGTTGGTTGAACAAACTCGAAAATTATCCTAATTTAATCGTTACCCAAACCCTTTCTAAAGCATTCGGTTTGGCTGGAATACGGTTGGGAATTTGTTATGCTTCTACAGAAATAATTGCTGTACTGAACAAAATAAAACCACCCTACAACGTCAATGAACTCACCCAACAAAGAGCTTTAAAACGCTTAATAAACATAGGTATAGTTCAAAATGAAATCAACACCATATTAAGTCAAAAGCATAAGTTACTTAAACTGTTACCTGAAATAGAATTCATCGAAGAAATATACCCTACAGACGGAAATTTTATTCTGGTAAAAGTAGATGATGCCGATAAGAGATATAATCAATTATTGGAAAAGGGGATTGTGGTCAGAAATAGAACCAACCAACCTTTATGTGAAAACTGCCTCAGATTCACAATTGGAGCAAATAATGAAAATAAGAGATTGATAAAAGCCTTAAACGAAATATAACTGTAAGCGAAGATTTCTCCCCTTATTTAAAGGGGAGGTGTCCAACTAGAAATTTTAAATTTAATAGAATTATAAAGAACGGAGGGGTCGGAAATGTTATTTTTAAATATAAAGTTTAATTAAGAGATACAGAAACAAGTTCAGCATGAAAAAAATATTATTTATTGATAGAGACGGCACCATAATCCGTGAAACCACAGACGAACAAATTGACAGTTTTGAAAAACTGAAATTCTACCCAAAAGCATTGGCATATTTGCCAAAAATAGCCGAAGAACTAGACTATGAATTGGTGATGATTACCAATCAAGATGGCTTGGGGACAGAAAATTTTCCTGAAGATACCTTTTGGCCAGTGCATAATTTTATTGTCGATGTTTTTAAAAATGAAGGGGTGGTTTTTGATGAAATCGTAATTGATAAAACCTATGCAAAAGACAATGCACCCACACGTAAACCCAATACAGGTTTAGTCACCAAGTATTTTTCCAAGGAATATGATTTAGAAAATTCCTATGTTATTGGAGACAGATTAACCGATATTGAATTGGCAAAAAATCTAGGTTCTAAGGGTATTTATATCAATGATAACACTCATTTAGGTACTGACGAAATTACGGTTAAACGTGAGGAATTAGATACTTTTATTGCCTTAGAAACCAATGATTGGCAAAAAATTTATGAGTTTCTAAAATTGGAAAGTCGTACAGCGGAAATCAAAAGAAAAACCAATGAAACCGATATTTCAATCAAATTAAACCTCGACGGCACAGGGAAAAGTCAAATTGATACGGGAATTGCCTTTTTCGACCACATGCTGGATCAAATTGCCCGTCATGGACAAATGGACTTAGAAATCAATGTCAAAGGCGATTTAGAAGTAGATGAACACCATACCATTGAAGATACCGCTATTGCATTAGGTGAAGTTTTCAGCAAAGCATTAGGGAGTAAATTGGGCATAGAACGCTACGGGTTCTCCTTACCGATGGACGATTGCTTAGCACAGGTCAGTATTGATTTTGGTGGAAGAAATTGGTTGGTTTGGGAAGCGGACTTTAAACGAGAAATGATCGGTAAAATGCCAACAGAAATGTTTTATCATTTTTTTAAATCTTTTACGGATGGTGCAAAAGCCAATTTAAATGTAAAAGTAGAAGGCGAAAACGAACACCATAAAATAGAAGCCATTTTCAAGGCTTTTGCCAAAGCCATAAAAGCGGCCGTAAAACGTGATGTTGATAAAATGATTTTACCAAGCACTAAGGGGGTGTTATAAAGAAGCCCTCCTCCCGAAGCCTCGGGATCTCGAAGGGGAGGCTTACCAACTGCTATGAAAAAATGTTTGAAATTTCGATAAGATATAATAGTCAATGACAAAGGATAATTCTATTAACTCATCAAAACTCTCCCCCCTAGGGGGAGTTGGAGGGGGCTTATCTATTGTCATCATAGACTACGGAGCTGGAAACATACAAAGTATCAAATTTGCTATTCAAAGATTGGGGTATGAGGCTGTGTTAAGTCATGATGCTGAAACCATAAAAAAAGCAGATAAGGTTATTTTCCCAGGTGTAGGCGAGGCGAGTAGTGCCATGAAAAAATTAAGGTCAACAGGTTTGGATGCTATTATTCCGCAGTTAAAGCAACCCGTTTTGGGTATTTGCTTGGGTATGCAATTGATGTGCAACTATAGTGAAGAAGGCAATACCAAAGGGTTGGGTATTTTTGATGTTGATGTGGTGAGATTTAGTAACAGGGTAAAAGTCCCACAAATTGGTTGGAATACACTTTCAAATCTAAAATCAAAGTTATTTAAGGGCATTAAGGAAGAAGAATTTATGTATTTAGTGCATAGTTATTATGCTACTATTTGTGATGAAACTATTGCTACCACCGATTATGAAATGAAATATTCATCTGCCTTACAAAAAGATAATTTTTATGGAGTTCAATTTCATCCAGAAAAGAGTAGTAGTGCAGGGGAAGTACTGTTGAGGAATTTTTTGGAGGTGGTTTAACCTACTGTATATTTTATTTAGGATAATTTAATTTATAATTTTAACTTGCTAAATTATCTGATAATGGGATGCCATATTTTGACAAAAAATCAACTTCGGGCAACCATTGGAGAAATATTCACGTCTATAATAATAGAACGAGAAAACAAAATTAATGCGAAAATTATTGATTTTAGGAATAATAGCCACATTCCTTACTTGCAAAACCAAAGAACAATCGATTGATAAATTCGACGTGGATTTTAATGAAAACGTTGAAACATATTTTCTCGCCGAGATTCTTTCGATTAACCACAGAAAGAAAAACAAGCAATGGGAAGAGTATAAACTCAAAACTTGCAAAGAATATCAACCAATAGTTGCCAAAGCCTTGCAAGATTATGGAAATCTTTCAAATCATTCAATTGCTATTGAAACAGCCCAACTAAACGACACTTTGGGCAGTTTCGGATATGGTAACGATTTGATGATGGGAATTTTATTGGAGCAACCCGAATTTAAACTTACTGAAAAACCAAATAAATTTACATTTTCAAGTACAAATCTTGAAAACTTACAAAAAGTCCAATTGGAAAAAATTATTTCGGACTATTTAACAATACTTTACGAGTTCTATCAATCCGAAAGCATAGGCGATTTCTATCTCAAAAATAACAAGTTCTACCAGGGTGCAATTAATGAAGTTCGGACCCACATCCCAAAAGGATTTACCGACGCTATGGAATTTTATTATGGCGATAACCGAGAAAAATATATCGCATTGGTAAGTCCAATGATGATTTGGCCGATTGAAGATAATGAGGGTCGCGGAATTGGTGCAACAGTCGAAAAGGAAAATGGAAAAATAGTTTATGAAATAATGAGTCCCTACGTTCAAGTCCCTGTAAAATCTGAAAACAATGAATATGAACAGTTCGGATTTGACTATGAGCCGAGAGCAAGAACACTAACAGTCCACGAATTCGGACATTCATTTGTCAATTCAGAATTGGAACCTTATAAAAAACAAATCGAAAGCTATTCACATCTCTTTACGGACAGTTTGAAGGAAAAAATGGAATCCAAAGGAATTCAGACTTGGAACGTATATGTTATTGAGAGCTTCGTTAGATTAGGCGAAATCAGAATTGCTGAAATACAGAACGACCCGAAACGAGCGGACTTTTTACGTAACTATCACATACAGCAGGAGCATTTTATTTTCATACCGCAGTTGGAAAAAAAGATAATCGAATTTGAAAACGATCGAGAAAAATACCCAAAATGGAAGGATTTTATACCGGAACTTCTTGAGGTGTTTGACGAAAGTAATGCGGACTTTGTAGATGAAAAGATGAAAGGGGAAAACATGGAAGACCAAGTTGAAAAATAGATGCGATTAAAAGCAAAAATTGAATTTTAAAACAACAGAAACTCGACTTTAATTGTATTTGTTAACATGAGCATAAACAATTATGAAACCAATCGAATACCTATATCTAACATTCCTTGTATTAGCATTAGTACTCATTTATTTTGCTTTTAAGTTTTATTCGAATACAAAAAACTTAACAAACAGCGGTATTAAAACAAAGGCAGAAGTCATTGACCTAATACAAATCAGTAGCAATGACGGTTATACGTATAAACCTGTTTTTGAATATACCGACGGATCAAATACCAAACGCACTTTTCAAAGTGAAATTGGTTCGAGTCCCGCTCCCTATAAAGTGGGTGAAAAGGTAGATATTATTTATTCGAAAGATGGTGAAGACAGAAAGATAGTCTCTTTTTGGGGATTGTACAGGTGGACAATCATATTGTTGTCCATTGCCTCTCCTTTTCTAATTATTGGTGGTGGATATTTTTTGTATTCATGGAGTTAATATGTGATATTTCCTTATATTTAAAGTGAATTCTGGCATCAGAATTTCTACAAATCCACAAGCAACAAAATGTCCAAAGAAACAGCCATAAAACTTTTTGAACAACAACAAGTCCGCACCCATTGGGAAGAAGATAAAGAAAAATGGTATTTTTCGGTTCAAGATGTCGTGCAAATACTTTCAGAGAGTAAAGATGTAAAACAATACATCAAAAAAATGCGTACTCGTGATAGCGAGTTACAAAACAACAGGGGTACAATCTGTACCCCTGTTGCCATGAAAGCGTTAGATGGCAAAACGAGAAAAATACAAGCCTCCGATACAGAAGGATTATACAATCAATTCCTTCTCCGAAAGCTGAATCTTTCAAGAAATGGTTTGCCAAAGTAGGGGCAGAACGCGTCGACGAAATAGAAGATCCGGAATTAGGAATTGAACGTCTTATGGAAACCTATCTTAAAAAAGGGTATAGCAAACAATGGATAAACCAACGCTTAAAAAGTATTGAAGTCCGTAAAGAATTGACCGATGAATGGGATGGAAGAGGTGTAAAAAAAGGACAAGAATATGCCATATTAACCAATGAAATTACCAAAGCATGGAGCGGTTTTGATGTAAAGAACTACAAAAAGCTAAAAGGGTTAAAAAAGGAAAATTTGCGAGATAATATGAGGAATTTAGAACTGGTCTTAAATATGCTTGCAGAGGCAACAACTACAGAAATCAGTAAAGAAAAGAAACCAAAGACTTTTAGCCAGAATAAGAAAATAGCCAAACAAGGAGTTACTATTGCGGGAAACACCCGAAAAGAAATTGAAGAAAAAACAGGCAAAAAAGTAGTGAATAAGTTGTCTGCTAAAAATTATTTACAAGAGAAAAAGAAATTAAAATAATCGCGTTTTTATATAGTAAGCTTTAAAGAAAACACAAAATCCCCTATTTTAGCACAAAAATCAACAAACAAAGGCTTAAAATGATTAACCTCTTCAAAAATCTCTACATTCATCAACGCTTTTTTGTATACATCAGTAGTATTGCAGCTACATTTTTAGTGTCTTTTTGGGTAGATGTGTTATATCAAATGGCTTGGTTACTGTTTTTGGCGTTGGCGGTACTGTTTTTATTTGATGCCTTTATTCTATTTCGTTTTAAAAACGGATTAAAGGCTAGACGGATTTTACCTGAAAAATTTTCGAATTCTGATGAAAATCCTGTTCCCATTACTATCGAGAACAAATATCCCATTAAGATATTCTTAAAAGTAATTGACGAATTGCCCAAACAACTGCAGAAAAGGGATTTTGAATACAATACGGAAATAGCAACAAACCAATCGCATAATTTTGACTATCAGATACGACCCGTAGAACGTGGTGAATATCATTTCGGGAACTTGAATTTGTTTGTGTCTTCTTCTTTACAAATGGTTGCTAGAAGATATCGATTTGATGCGGAACAGATGGTGGCGGTATATCCTTCCTACATTCAAATGCGTAAATATGAATTTTTGGCATTGAGCAACCGCTTAACAGAATTTGGACTTAAAAAAGTACGGAGAATTGGACACACCATGGAGTTTGAGCAGATTAAAAACTATGTTCCCGGCGACGATGTTAGAACCATCAATTGGAAAGCGACCGCCAAGCGAGCTCAACTGATGGTCAATCAATATCAAGATGAAAAGTCGCAACCAATTTATTCCATCATTGATACGGGCAGGGTTATGAAAATGCCTTTTGAGGAACTGAAATTACTGGATTATGCCATTAATTCCACCTTGGCATTTTCAAATATAGCTCTGTTAAAAAATGATAAAGCTGGTATGCTTACTTTTTCTAAAAAGGTGGAGAAGATTGTTGCAGCCAGTAACAAACGAACCCATATAAATACCATAAACGAAGCTCTGTACAATATTGACACTCAATTTACGGATTCCGATTTTGGTTATTTATATGCCACCATCAAAAGAAAAGTAAATCAACGCAGTTTATTGATTTTATATACCAATTTTGAGCATATTTCGGCTTTGCAACGGCAATTACCTTATTTAAAAGCCATTTCGAGACAACATTTGTTGGTAACTGTATTTTTTGAAAACACGGAATTGGATGAGTTAATTACTGAAAACGTTGAAGATTTACAAAGTATTTACCACAAAACCATTGCCGAAAAGTTTGCTTACGAAAAACGATTGATAGTTAAAGAATTAGAAAATAGGGGAGTCCACGCTATTCTTACCAAACCTCAGAACTTAACAGTAAACGTGATCAACAAGTATTTAGAATTTAAAGCAAAAGGACTTATTTGATTAACGAACAACGATTAACGAGTTTTGATTTTTGAAATTTTTAATGCAACATTCGTTCTCGAAACTCCATGCTTAAAGCTGTCGCTTTGCAATTCTGTTTTTACACTCATTATTTCTGACGTACAGACCACCTAAGCGATAATATTTTCACAAATACTATTTTAATGATATCTTTTTTAAACCTTAAAAGTCTATTAATTGTTAATTGGCAGTAAACAATTTTTTGTCTCTCGTATCTCTAATCTTGTAACTTTTTTATTTCTTCAAAAGTCTTTCTCCTCAAAATAAAATGTTGCCAAACAACACTAAAGCAATGGTAATAATCGGATTTTTTATGAGCAATCTTTTTACGTTTTTTAAGGAACTTCGGAAAGCTCCAATAAAAATTGAGATGAGCCTTGATAATCGCCAAAGTATGTTTGGGTTTTAGTTCAATCAAAAATTTGATTCCTGCCCAAGCATCTAATTTCAACCGTAATAGAATTACCAAAAGCAAATAACGTTTAGGCACATTTTTTAGGATAGAAAATAGACTATTTCTGAAATTTAGATAAGTTTTTTTTTGGTTTGCTTGATCTAAGGTAGCACCACCTACATGATAAACAGTTGATGTGCCTACATATTTTATTACATATCCCTCGTTTTTTATTTTCCAACACAAATCAATTTCTTCATAATGAGCAAAAAAATCTTCATCAAAACCATTTAATTGATGATAAACTTCTTTACGAATAAAAAAACAAGCACCAGAAGCCCAGAATATATTTGTAGTATCATCATATTGATTACTATCATCCTCCAAATCAGAAAATATTCTTCCTCTGCAATAGGGATATCCAAAAAAATCAATAAATCCTCCACCGGCTCCCGCATATTCGAATTTGGTTTTGTCCTTAAAATCTAATATTTTTGGTTGAATAGCGGCAATATCTTTGGAAGATTCAAATTCAGAAACAATGGGTTTTAACCAGTTTTCAGTAACTTCAATATCAGAATTGACCAATGCAAAAATATCGGCATCAACATGTTGTAAAGCATCATTATAACCTTTGGCATAACCACCATTTTCTTTGTTCTGGATAATTTTAACGCTAGGAAAGTGTGCCTCTATATATTCCACAGAATCATCGGGAGAGTTGTTATCTGCTACATAAATTTCCGCATCTTCAGAACTATATTTTAGCATTGCTGGTAAAAACTGCTCTAACAGTTGTTTTCCATTCCAATTTAATATAACTACGGCTATTTTCAATTGTTGGTTTTAGTTAGCAAAACTAATTATTTATTCCTCTATAAATACATCTATTTTTTCATTTTTTCCATTGATGAAAAAACGAAACAAAAAAATCTAGTCTGTACAAGGAAATTGCTTTGCACCATTTGCTCTCGAAACTCCATGCTTAAAGCTAAAGCTTTGCAATTCCGTTTCTATACTCATTATTTCTGGCGTACAGACCATCCAAACGACATTATTTTCTCCATATGATAGTCTTTTAACAAATTACTCACAACCGAATATAACTAGGTAACTCTTCCAAAAACACATATTCTTCATTCTTTGCATCCATTTTACAAAAATAATGTTGTAACCCATTGGTTACCATTAAATAGTTGGCATTTAATTTTAAGTTATAACGTGCAATTTGGTCAAAAGTATCTTGGGTAATTTTTACGTTTGGTGCTTTGCATTCTACAATAATTTCGGGGTTTCCTTTTGTATTGAAGACTAACACATCAAAACGTTTTTTTAACGTATAGATAGTCAGTTGTTTTTCAACTGCAATAATTGATTTTGGGTATTTCAATTGATTGATTAAATAATGAACCACATGTTGCCGTACCCATTCTTCGGGCGTTAGCACCATATGTTTTTTTCTGATAATATCAAAAATAAACTGCTTATTTTCTTTACTTTTGACATTGAGTTCGGCTTTGGGCAAATTCAAAACAACCATACTACAAAAATGAATATTTTTTCTTAGAAATGGAACGCATCAATCAAATAGTTTCTGACATTAAAAACGGAAATATAAAACCCATTTATTTCTTGATGGGAGATGAGCCATATTATATTGATAAAATTTCGGATTATATTGAACGTAAAGTACTTACCGAAGAAGAAAAAGGATTCAATCAAATGGTATTGTATGGACGAGATGTCAGTATTGATGATATTGTATCGAATGCCAAACGTTATCCGATGATGGCCGAAAGGCAGGTAGTTATTGTTAAAGAAGCTCAGGATTTATCGCGTACTATCGAGAATTTAGTAGGATATGTTGAAAATCCGCAACCAACAACGGTTTTGGTAATTTGTTACAAATATAAAACGCTTGATAAACGCAAAAAGTTAAGCAAAGTTATAGTTAAAAATGGACTTTTATTTGAAAGTAAAAAATTATATGAAAACCAAGTAGGAGAGTGGATCCGTAGGGTTTTGGCTGGTAAAGGATATCAAATTGAGCCAAAAGCATCTTTAATGTTGGTGGAATTTTTAGGAACCGATCTTTCCAAAATTGCCAATGAACTGGAAAAATTGATGGTTATTTTACCAAAAGAAAGTATGATACGACCCATACATATTGAGGAAAATATCGGAATTAGTAAAGACTTTAATAACTTTGAATTGCGTAAAGCCGTTGGAGAAAAACAATTGGTTAAAGCGAATCAGATCATTAATTATTTTGCTGAAAATCCGAAAAGCAACCCGTTAGTAGTTACTATTTCTTTGTTGAACAGTTTTTTTACTCAATTGCTGATCTATCATGGATTGACGGATAAATCTAAAGGAAACGTATCAAAAGCATTACGTGTAAATCCTTATTTTGTAAGTGATTATGTAAATGCAGCTAGAAATTACCCAATGCGAAAAGTATCTCAAATTATAGCATACTTGCGAGAAGCCGATGTAAAAAGTAAAGGTGTGGGAGCAAACTCCTTACCAAATAAAGATATTTTAAAGGAGTTGTTGTTTAAAATGATGCACTAACGAATTGAGTAGGGGTCTTCATTAAAATTTCAGCAATTTTTTAACCACACTAACTTCATTATCCTTTTTAAATACTACAAAATAAATCCCATTTTTTAGATTGGAAATATTAAACGAGTTTTTCACTATTGGATTTTTTAATGGTACTTCTCTACCAAAGCTGTCATGTAACACTATGGCATCGTAATTTTCCAAATTGGCACCTTTCATAGTTACTTTTGAAGATGCGGGATTAGGAAAAACCGAAATTGCAGCACTATCTAAAGAAGATTGAAACGCGGATATGTTAGCATTTTCTTCAATTTTAAAATCGGTAAATAGTATGCTTTTTCCTAAAGTTGTGCTTATCTCATTAGATTCCTTGTAAATTCCCCACTTGGGACGAATAAAACCAGCATCCGTTCTCCATGTTCTAATGGCATCATCGCTGTGTTCCAATATTGTTTCGTCACCTTTTACCGTTTTAATACTTATGTCATAAGCACCAATTTCATTGTAGGTTATGGTTTCGGAAACTTCTATCCATTGCCCTTTTAAATTAGTGATGTCAATAGTCTCCAAAATAACCTGTTCATTATCTTCGGAATAACGTAATTCCAAACTTTCAAATCTTCCTTTTCTAGTGGTTGTTAACGTAAAAAGTGGTACATGGGCCTCGTCTCCACCAACTGCTTTAAGCTGATGAATATCTAAGTTGTTTTCTCTAACAGTAAAGTTGTCCGAGAACTTAAATTTCCAAGAATATGTTATGGTTTCTCCTTCGGTACCCAATAAGTTTTTAGGGGCATCAGCTATAGTTTTTATTTCGTTGAACCTTGTGCCGAAATTTTTACAAGCTTCAACATCTTCAGTTTTATGGATTTGAAATTGACTTACGGTAACGTTTAAGTCTTCATCAACTATTTCATTATAATGCCCGCCGAAACCTTGTTGATTACAATTTGTATGAGCAGCTTCACCATCTGGAGCCAATATTGCTGAAATAATTTGAGAGTTATCCGTAGCTATTTGAGAATAGATAAGTTGTAACGCAAATACACAACTTAAAATACATAAATTAAACTTCTTCATTTTGAAATAAAACAATTAGGGTTGTTAGAAGTAATTTATGCTACATATAATAATTGGTGTTTGTTTTTGTTAATAACTCATAACTTTTGATTTTAGTATGCTGTGAGCCTTAAAAAATTAAAAATTAACAATTACAAGTTAAGATAAATACATTTAACTATTTGATATAAATATAGTTATATAAATATTTAGTAAATATAAATTTTAAGTTTTAGAAATGTGAACATTGCAGTTATTCACAAAGTTATAAAGATGTGGCTTGATTTTTATTAACAATTTTGAAAATAAGTTTACCTAGAATTACGCATCCTTTTTGGGCCGTACCAAAGCCAAAATCCAGTAATTGTGAAGGTTAATAATGCTAAACTCATAACGGTAGTATAGATGACTTTTATTTGACCGTTAGAAGTGTTGAAATAACTATCTAAAATAGAACCATCATGGATATTTTCGACAGTATCCGAGTGTCTTTTCCCAATATTTAAAACCCGTCCTGTAGCTCCGTCTAATTGAACTTCGTTAACGTGGTTTTTATAAACGAATTTGACAATGCCCTTTTCTTTTCTGATATCGATCCTGTCAACTTCTAAAGATAAGTTGTTTGATATTGAATCGTGCAAAGTACCGTTTGCTATGTTGTGAAGTTCTTCAATAGAAATCCAATCAGCCAGGTTATTTGAAGTTCCTTTATAAGTATTTGGGAGAAGCAGTTCATTACTATTTTTTTTCCAACCTAATAAAAAACCAGTAATTGAAACGATAAAGAAAAAGATAAACAACAATGCACCAGTCGTCCTGTGTATTTTTCTAAAAATCCGTAAAATTTTGGCTTGTTTTTGTCGCTTCTTATTCATTAAAATATAAAAAATGAAGCGTGAAGATATAGAATTTATATCAGACCTTCAACTTATCTACTTCCAAAAATAGCACTACCAATCCTAACCATTGTGCTTCCACACTCAATGGCAATTTGATAATCACCGCTCATACCAATGGACAAAGTTGTTAAGCCTTTGTGATTCTCTCTTAGTTTATCAAAAAGTGTGTTTATTCTTTTAAACTCTGACTTGATCTGATTGGCATTATCGGTAAAGGTTGCCATACCCATTAAACCAACTACAGAAACATATTTAAGTTCTTTTAGCTTTTCAGAAGCCAAAATTTCTTCAATTTCCGAAAATGATAGTCCAAACTTGGTGTCTTCTTCGGCAATTTTGGCTTGTAACAAACAATTAATTATTCTATTGTGCTTTTTTGCTTGTTTGTTAATTTCTTTTAAGGTTTTAAAACTATCAACACCATGAATTAGACTTACAAAATGAGCCATATATTTTACCTTGTTACGCTGTAAATGGCCTATCATGTGCCATTCAATATCTTTAGGTAATGCTTCATATTTGTCAACCATTTCTTGAATTCTATTTTCTCCAAAAACGCATTGCCCTGCATTGTAAGCTTCTAAAATAGCTGAATTTGGTTTGGTTTTAGAAACCGCGACCAAATCAACTTGTGCTGGTAAACTAGCTTTAATTTTTTTTAGATTTTCAGAAATGTCCATGTTATTATTATTAAAACTCATAAATAGTTAATCCACTTCTGAGTTTTGGTAAAATATAGGTGCTTTTTGGAGGCATTTTCAGTCCAGTATCTGCTACGGCTTTTAATTGTTCTATGGATACTGGAAATAGTCCAAATGCCACTTTGTATTTGTCAGAATCTACTCGTTTTTTGAGGTTTACCGCCCCATTTTTACTATAAAAATAATGTAAGCGTTTATCGTTACGCATATCAATAATCCCTAAAATGGGTTTTAAAATAGTTTTATATAACAATTGCGTATCTAAATCACTCAATGGGTCATTAATTTCAAATTCCTCTTTTTTCAGATATAACGAGTAATATTCCCCATCTAAATACATACTGAAATGATGTTTCTTTGAAGGATAATACGGTTGTAATCCCTTATTGTCAATACGATATAGATTTGATAGCTTTTCCAAAAAATCAGTTTTCGAATTACCATTTAAATCCTTTACAAACCTGTTAAATTCAAGTATTTTTAAATCTGTTTCAGGAATTAAATAACTCATAAAATAATTATAATCTTCTTTACCGGTATGATTTTTATTTTCTTTTTTTAATTCCTGAGCTAATAAAAATGAAGATGAAGTACGATGATGGCCATCTGCTATATATAGAGCACTCATTTTATCAAATTCTTCTCGTAATGTATTAATATGGTTGTCATCGTCAACAACCCATAAATAATGAGTGATATGATTTTCTGTAGTAAATTCATATTCGGCTCGGTTATTTTGATAAAGGCTTAAAATATTAGCAATTATATCGTTATCTGGATAGGTAAGCAAAACAGGTTCTGCATTGAAGCCAGTAGTTTTTAAAAATTTTTTAAACAATTGTTCTCGCCTATCTAGCGTGTCTTCATGTTTTTTTATAATATTTTTTTGATAGTCTCCAGTAGCAGTGGCACCGATTATACCAACAAATGTATAATCAAGAGTAACTTTTTTATATATGTAAAAAGTTGGGACTTGATCTTTTGTAAAATAATGTAGTGATTTGAATTCTTCATATTTATGATGAATCATTTCAAATCGTTCTTGAGTAGTTACATTTTCATGATTACCATAACCTGGGAGAATAATATGTAAAAAAGAAAACGGATTGAAATCTAATTGTGCACCTAATTCAGCAGGAGAGTAAGCATCATAAGATCGAGATGAAACCAACGCTACCTTGTCTCTCGTAGCTCTTACTGCACAAAAAGGTTTAACGACTGCCATTTCACCTATCCCAATATTTCAACAATTTGCTCTGCAAGTTCACTACCAATTCTTTCTTGAGCTTCGCTGGTGGCGGCACCAATATGTGGTGTTAAAGAAATATTTGGATTCATCAATAATTGTACTTCCGGAGTGGGTTCTTTTTCAAAAACATCTAAAGCAGCATGTGAAATTTTACCATTGTCAATGGCGGTAACCAAAGCTACTTCATCAATTACACCACCACGGGCGGCATTAACAATACACGCTTTGTCTTTCATCAGTTCAAATTCTTTAGTAGAAATGACGTAATCTTTTTGAGCGGGAACGTGTAATGTAATAAAATCTGATTGTTTTAAAACTTCTTCTTTGGAAATGGTATCGATTTTAAAGTCAATGCTTTGTCCGTCATAGAAATCTAATTTTAGAGTAGCAGAATCCAAAAATGGATCAAAGGCAACAACTTTCATTCCAACACCCAAGGCAACTTTTGCGGTAGCTTGACCAATACGCCCAAAACCTAAGACACCTAAAGTTTTCCCTTTTAATTCTACACCTTTTGCATAGGCTTTCTTTAAATCTTTAAATTTGGAATCACCTTCTAAAGGCATATCTCTATTGGAGTTATGCAAAAACCTAACCATCCCAAAAAGGTGTGCAAAAACCAACTCTGCCACAGAATGAGAAGATGCAGCTGGGGTATTAATTACTTTTAGTCCTTTTTCTCTGGCATATTCCACATCGATATTATCCATACCAACACCGCCACGTCCTATAATTTTTAAAGATGGACAAGCATCTATTAGGTTTTTGCGAACTGTGGTAGCACTTCTTACCAATAAAACCGAAACTTTATGCTCATTTATATAATCTATTAACTGATCTTGTGCCACGGTGGTTAAATCTACCGTGTAACCCGCATTTTCCAATGCTGTTACTCCACTTTGTGCAATTCCGTCGTTAGCTAATACTATCATCTGTTTATTACTTATTTTCTATTAATATTCATTAATTGCAATTGAACCTGCCATTCCTGTGAAAGCAGGAATCTTATTAATGTTCCTTGCCTAATATTTTTATTTAATCTTAGTCTTCTTTACTTCAATCTTCTCATCACATCCACCAATACTTGCACACTTTCCAATGGCATAGCGTTATAGATACTTGCCCTATATCCGCCAACCGATCTGTGTCCATTGATACCACTAATACCAGCTTCTTTCCACATTGCATCAAATTTCTCTTTTATGCTATCATCGGTAAGCACAAAAGTCACGTTCATATTAGATCTATCTTCTTTTTCGGCAACACCTTCGAAAAGAGGATTGTTATCTATCTCGTTATACAATAATTCCGCTTTGGCGTTATTTATTTTTTCTATAGCAGGAATTCCTCCCAAATCCTTTAACCATTGCAGTGTTAACATGGATACATAAACGGCAAAAACTGGCGGTGTGTTAAACATACTGTCTTTAGAAACATGGACTTGATAGTCTAACATTGAAGGAATTTTACGACCGGTTTTACCTAAAACCTCATTTTTTAACACTACCAAAGTTGCTCCCGCCGGTCCCATATTTTTTTGAGCACCTGCATAAATCAAATCGAATTGTGAAAAATCTAACTGTCTTGAAAATATGTCAGAACTCATGTCACAAACCAATAAGCTATTTGTTTTTGGAAAAGATTTTAGTTGTGTTCCAAAAATTGTGTTGTTGCTAGTACAGTGAAAATAGTCTGCATCGTACGGTATTGAATAATTTTTAGGTATATAGCTGTAGTTTTTATCTTTTGAAGATGCCACTACTTCTATTTCGCCAAACATCTTTGCTTCCTTAACGGCTTTTGAACTCCAAGCACCTGTATCTAAGTACGCTGCTTTTCCACCTTCTTTCATTAGATTATAAGGGGTCATTAAAAATTCCAAACTGGCACCGCCTTGTAAAAATAGTACTGAATACCCTTTATTTTCAAGATTTAACAATTCTAAAACTAAGCTTCTTGCTTTATCCATTACTGCCACAAAAGGAGAGCTTCTGTGTGATATTTCTATTAAAGATAAATTATCATTGTTAAAATTTAAAATGGCTTCAGAAGCTTGTTGTAATACTTGCTGAGGTAAAATGCAGGGACCTGCACTAAAATTATGCTTTTTCATGATTTAATTTTGAAGCACAAATTTGAGCATTTTATAGTAAATAACTGTTAAGAATTATTCAAAATTTCATAACAAAATTGAAGAATTTGTTAATAATGTTACAATTCAGAGTTTAGAGTTTCAGAGTTCAGAATTAAAATATTCCTAATTTCACGCTAAAATAATTTAACATAAGCAATTTGCTCATTGCTAGTTCCCCTACTTCGGAGGGGTTAGGGGAGGCTTTTTATTTTGGTTCCATAATAATACAAGGTATAATCATTTCTTCTAAAGAAACACCACCGTGCTGGTAGGTGTTTTTATAGTATTTTACGTAATGGTTATAATTGTTAGGGTAGGCGAAGAAATAATCTTCCTTAGCAAAAACAAACGAACTGCTCATATGTATAGATGGTAATTGAATGTCCTCAGGGTTTTTAACGGCAAAAACTTCCTTATCGGTATAAGTTAAGCTTCTACCTGTTTTGTAGCGTAAGTTGGCACTTATACTTTTTTCACCAACAATTTTTGTCGGCTTTTTTGTGTTTATCGTTCCGTGATCTGTGGTTATGATTAGTTTAAGTCCGTATTCTTGGGCCTTTTGTATGATTTCTAATAATGGAGAATTTTTAAACCAACTTAAAGTTAAAGAACGATAGGCCTTATCATCGCTAGCTAATTCCTTAATCATTTCCATTTCTGTACGTGAATGCGAAAGCATATCCACAAAATTGTAAACAATTACGGTTAAGTCATTGTCTTTTACCGATTTAAAATTAGCTGCTAAATCTCTACCTTTCGGCAAACTTGTTATTTTAAAATAGTCATGTTTTATGTCTAAATTAAGTCGTTTTAACTGAGCCTCTAAAAATTCCTTTTCATATAAATTTTTACCACCTTCATCTGTATCGTTTTTCCAGTAGTCAGGATGTTGTTTTGACATTTCTAAAGGAGTTAGCCCTGAAAAAATAGCATTTCTGGCATATTGGGTTGCAGTTGGTAAAATACTGAAGAAAGAAATTTCTTCCTCCTTTTTATAGTAATTATTAATGATGGGTTCTAATACCCTTAATTGATCGAAACGTAAATTATCAATAACAATAAGAAGCGTTTTTTCTTTTTTAACCTGAGGGGCAATAATTTGTTTAAACAAATCTTGCGAAAGCAAAGGTTTTTCTTCGCCTTCAAACCACCCTTGGTAATTTTTTTGAATAAATTTGAAAAATTGAGAATTGGCTTCTTCTTTTTGGCTTTCAAGAATTTCCATCATTCCCGGGTCATCAATTGACTCCAATTCTATTTCCCAATGCACTAATTTTTTATAAAGATCTATCCATTCTTCAAAAGTATTTACCATAGCAAGATCTAGCGATATTTTTCTAAATTCTTGTTGGTACGTGGAAGTAGTCTTTTCTGAAACTAATCTCGAATGATCCAAGTTTTTCTTTAAACTCAATAAAATCTGATTCGGATTTACGGGCTTTATTAGATAATCGGCAATTTTAGAACCGATGGCTTCTTCCATAATATACTCCTCTTCGCTTTTTGTAATCATAACAATAGGAAGGTTAGGTAGTTTTGCTTTTATCTTAGATAAGGTTTCAATACCCGATAGTCCAGGCATATTTTCATCTAAAAAAACTACATCAAAATTGCCATCATCAACACGTTCAATAGCTTCGGCACCATTGTTACAGGTACTTACATCATAATTTTTCTTTTCTAAAAATAATAAGTGAGGTTTTAATAATTCAATTTCATCGTCCACCCAAAGTATTTTGATTGCATTCATTCCTTTTGTTTACTATTTAAAAATTAATGGTCTATTTTTGTATTGTAATTTTAATAAAATTCGATTGAACAAATTTAAAATTTTTAACGACCCAATTTACGGATTTATAAACATTCCGAGCGAATTAATTTTCGATATTATCGAACACCCTTATTTTCAGCGGTTAAGACGAATATCTCAAATGGGTTTGTCGTCTTTTGTTTACCCTGGAGCACATCATACTAGATTTGAACATGCCATCGGTGCCATGCACTTGATGCAAAAGACAATAACTGTATTAAAAAGTAAATCTATAGAAATATCAAAAGAGGAGGAGGAAGCACTTTTAATTGCCATTTTATTGCACGACATTGGTCATGGACCTTTTTCACATACCTTAGAGCATAGTTTGGTGACCAATATTAAACATGAAGATATTTCTATTATTTTTATGGAAGAGCTCAACAAAGAATTCAATGGAAAATTAAGTTTAGCTATAGAAATTTTTAAAGGTAAAACCCATAGAAAATTTTTAAACCAATTAATTTCCAGTCAATTGGATATGGATAGGTTAGATTATTTGAAACGTGATAGTTTTTATACAGGAGTTACCGAAGGTAATATTAATTCTGAACGTATAATTTCTATGCTTACCGTAGTTGACGATAATTTAGTCGTTGAAGAAAAGGGTATATATTCGGTAGAAAAGTTTATTGTTGCCAGACGTCTTATGTATTGGATGGTTTATTTACATAAAACAAGTTTAGTTGCTGACTATCTTTTGGTTAAAATACTAAAAAGAGCAAAATATTTAATTTCAAACCATTATAATTTGCCATGTAGTACCAGCTTAAAAGTCTTTTTGAAAGCTGATAAAAAATTGGAATTTAATAAAACCCAACTTGATACTTTTTCGCAGATTGATGATTATGATATTATAATGGCATTAAAACAATGGAAAGGTTATGACGATACTATTTTGTCATCATTATGTACTTCCATTTTAGATAGAAAATTACCAAAAATCATTATTCAAGATGATGAATTTTCAGTAGAACAACTTCACTCCATTAGAAATAAATTAGCATTGAATTTTACACTTGAGGAGGGCGAAATCGATTATTTTATCAATACGGGAATTATCAAAAATCAAGCTTATGATTTGCATCATAATTCTATAAGTATTTTATATAAAAATGGTCAGATCAAAGATTTGACGAAAGCCTCTGACCACATGAATTTGCTGGCTCTAACTGAACCAGTAATAAAACATTTTGTGTATTACCCTAAATCATAGTCTTACTTGAAACTAAAATCATAAATTATATTTCGCAAATCGTTAATCTTTTTTTATATTTTTGCAGAAATGAAATTTACAGCACAGCAAATCTCAGAAATACTTCAAGGGGAGATAGAGGGTAATCCTTTAGTTGAAGTTTATAAGCTTTCAAAAATAGAAGAGGGGGAGAAAGGGTCCTTGACTTTTTTATCAAATCCTAAATACACTTCTTTTTTATATTCCACAAATGCGTCTATAGCAATAGTAAATAAAAGCTTTGTTCCAGAAAAAAATATTAGTGCAACTTTAATTAAGGTTGAAGATTCATATAAAGCTTTTTCTAAATTATTAGAGTTTTACAATCAAGTAAAATTGAATAAAACCGGAATTGAAAGACCTAATTTTATAAGCGATTCCGCTAAACTGGGCAAAGAAGTTTATATTGGAGCTTTTGCTTATATAGGTAACAATGTTGTAATTGGTGACCATGTCAAGATTTATCCTAATGTGTACATAGGCGATAATGTTACCATTGGAGAAGGAAGTATGCTTTTTGCAGGATCAAAAATAAATTCTGAATCAATAGTAGGCAAATATTGTGTCATACATTCTGGGGTTATTATTGGTTGTGATGGATTCGGATTTGCACCCGATGAGAAAGGTATTTATAGTAAAATACCGCAAACGGGAAATGTAATTTTAGAAGATAATGTTGACGTAGGTTCTGGAAGTACTATTGATAGAGCTACTTTAGGCTCTACAATTATAAGAAATGGAGTGAAAATCGACAATCAAATTCAGATTGCCCATAATGTTGAAATTGGCGAAAACACAATAATTGCCGCTCAAACTGGAATAGCGGGTTCTACAAAAATCGGTAAAAATTGTAAGATCGGTGGGCAGGTTGGTATCGTTGGGCATCTTAAAATTGGTGATAATGTAAGCATTCAGGCTCAGTCGGGCATAGGCAGAAACTTAAAAGATAATGAAGTGGTACAAGGTAGCCCTGCATTGCCTTATTCAGACTATAACAAATCATATGTACATTTTAAAAATTTCTCCAAATTAGTGGATAAAATTGATGAGTTAGAAAAAATGTTAAATGCACAAAAAGAAGTTAATGAGCAATAAACAGAAAACAATTAAAAAAGAAATTTCGCTTTCGGGCGTAGGTCTTCACACGGGTAAACAGGTCAATTTAACTTTTAAGCCTGCACCTGAAAATTACGGTTTTGCTTTCACAAGGGTAGATTTGGAAGGAAGCCCTGTTATTGAGGCACGGGCAGACTATGTTGTTGACACACAACGTGGTACCAATATAGAAAAAAATGGAGTAAAAATTCAAACCAGCGAGCATGTCCTAGCTGCTATTGTGGGATTGGGCATAGATAATATCAGTATTGAATTAGATGCCCCTGAACCACCTATTATGGATGGCTCTTCAAGATATTTTGTAGAAGCTTTAGAAAAAGCCGGATTGCAAGAACAAGAAGCCGAAGTTGAGGAATATGTGGTTAAGGAAATTATATCTTATAAGGATGAGGTTAGCGGAAGTGAAATCATTTTAATGCCTTCAGATCATTATGAGGTAACTACGATGGTCGATTTTGGTACGAAAGTGTTAGGTACCCAAAATGCGACTTTAAAACAAATGTCCGATTTTAAAGAAGAAATTGCTTCTGCCAGAACTTTTAGTTTCTTGCACGAAATTGAAATGTTACTGGATAACAATTTAATCAAAGGCGGCGACCTAAACAATGCAATTGTTTATGTTGATAATGAAATCTCTCCAGCAACAATGGAGAAATTGAGAAAGGCGTTTAATAAAGAAGAAATTGCCGTAAAACCTAACGGAATACTCGATAATTTAACCTTACATTATCCAAATGAAGCTGCAAGGCATAAATTGTTGGATGTTATTGGAGATTTAGCTTTGGTCGGAGTAAAAATTAAGGGTAAAGTTATTGCAAACAAACCTGGACATGGTGTAAATACTCAATTTGCCAAGAAGTTGGCAAAATTGATAAAAATTGAAAAACGCAATAATGTTCCTCAATTTGATTTGAATGAACCACCATTAATGGATATTCACCAAATTATGGATATCTTACCGCACAGACCTCCGTTTTTATTGATCGATAGAATTTTAGAATTGACTGATAAAACCGTAGTGGGTGTAAAAAATGTGACCATGAACGAACATTTTTTTGTAGGTCATTTTCCTGGGGCACCCGTAATGCCAGGTGTCTTGCAAGTAGAGGCTATGGCACAAACGGGCGGGATTTTGGTTTTGAGCACAGTACCAGACCCAGAAAATTATTTGACTTATTTTATGAAAATGGATAATGTTAAATTCAAAAGAAAAGTTTTACCTGGAGATACCATTATTTTTAAAGCAGAATTAATTGAGCCTATAAGAAGAGGAATTTGCCACATGCAAGCTTATGGATATGCTAATAATAAATTAGTTGTTGAAGCACAGTTAATGGCACAAATCGTTAAACGAACAGATTAATTATGAATCAACCATTAGCTTATATTCATCCTGGAGCCAAAATTGCTAAAAATGTAGTTGTAGAGCCTTTTACCACAATTCACAACAATGTAACCATCGGTTCGGGTACTTGGATCGGCTCAAATGTTACAATAATGGAAGGTGCCAGAATTGGTAAAAATTGTAATATTTTTCCTGGAGCTGTAATTTCAGCAATTCCACAAGATTTAAAATATCAAGGAGAAGACACCACAGTTGAAATAGGGGACAATACAACAATTAGAGAATGTGCTACTATTAACAAAGGTACTTCGGACAGAATGAAAACCATAATCGGCAATAATTGTTTAATTATGGCGTATTGCCATGTTGCTCATGATTGCTTTATTGGTGACAATTGTATATTTTCTAATAATTCTACATTAGCTGGCCATGTTACGGTTGGCGATAATGTGATATTGGCAGGATTGGTTGCAGTTCACCAGTTTGTGTCCATTGGTCAACATGCTTTTGTAACGGGAGGTTCATTGGTTCGTAAAGATGTTCCACCTTTTGTTAAGGCGGCAAGAGAACCACTTTCTTATGTAGGGATTAATTCCGTTGGTTTACGCCGTAGAGGTTTTTCCTCAGAAAAAATTAGGGAAATCCAAAATATTTATAGAATACTTTATCAAAAGAATTATAACAACTCGCAAGCTGCTCAAATCATTGAAGCAGAAATGGAGGCAACACCAGAGAGGGATGAGATTCTTCAATTTATTAGAGATTCTCAACGTGGAATTATGAAAGGATATTTTAGTAATAATTAAAAGATTATATGGCAACTACATCAGATATTAAAAAAGGTTTGTGCATAGTTTACAATAACGATACGTATAAAATCGTGGAATTTCAACATGTAAAACCGGGCAAGGGGCCAGCATTTGTACGTACCAAATTAAAAAGTTTGACCAATGGAAAAGTGCTGGACAATACTTTTTCTGCGGGACACAAAATAGAAGAAGTGCGTGTTGAAACACGTAAATATCAGTATTTGTATAAAGAAGGAGATTCAACTTATCATTTTATGAACAATGATGATTATTCACAAATTGCACTTCAAAAAGATATTTTGGATAGTCCTGATCTAATGAAAGAAGGAGAAACCGTTACCATAGTAGTTAGGGCGGAAGACGAGTTGCCGCTTTCTGTAGAAATGCCCGCAAGTGTTGTACTGGAAATTACACAGACCGAACCGGGTGTAAAAGGAAACACGGCTACCAATGCTACAAAACCAGCAACAGTTGAAACTGGGGCCAGTGTAAATGTTCCTTTGTTTATTAATGAAGGAGATAAGATAAAGATTGAAACCGATAAAGGGACTTATCAGGAAAGAGTCACTGAGTAAACAATTATGAAATTCCCTAAAACACACACTTTAAAAGAAATTGCCCAACTTATTAACAGTGAGTTTATTGGTGATGAAAATTTTTCTGTTTATGGAATGAACGAAATCCATGTGGTTGAAGAAGGGGATATTGTATTTGTAGATCATCCTAAATACTATGATAAGGCATTAAATTCTGCTGCATCCGTCGTTTTAATCAATAAAAAAGTAAGTTGTCCCGAAGGTAAAGCTCTTTTGATTTCAGATGATCCTTTCAGGGATTTTAGTAAGCTGGCAAAACATTTTAATCCATTTAAAAAAGCAGATAAAGCAATCGCCGAAACAGCAATTATAGGCGAGGGAAGTATTATTCAGCCTAATGTTTTTTTGGGCAATAATGTTAAAATAGGTAAAAACTGTTTAATTCATCCCAATGTAACCATTTATGATGGCTGTACCATTGGGGACAATGTAACTATACATGCAGGAACTGTTTTAGGTTCTGATGCTTTTTACTATAAAAATAGAGAAACCGGTTTTGATAAATTAGTATCCTGCGGAAACATTATTATTGAAAACAATGTCGATATTGGAGCTTCTTGTACTATTGACAGGGGCGTTACTGGAAATACAATCATTGGGGAAGGTACAAAAATCGATAATCAAGTTCAAATTGCACATGATACAATTATCGGTAAAAAATGTTTGATAGCATCACATGTAGGTATTGCAGGCTGTACCGTTTTAGAAGATGAAGTTACGTTGTGGGGTCAAGTAGGTGTTATCAGTGGGGTCACTATTGGTAGAAAGGCCGTTGTTTATGCCCAATCCGGTGTTGGTGGAGATTTAGAAGGAGGCAAAACTTATTTTGGATCACCTTGTGACGAAGCTAGAAAAAAATACAGGGAATTAGCTGGGATTAGAGTTTTACCTGAAATAATTAATAAAGTAAATAAGATTTAATACCAATAATTTTTTAAAGTTAGTTGTAAGAATTACTTTTGCTGTAATAATGTAAAACAATTAACTTAATCTCAAATAACTAATAACCAACTATGAGCGTTTTAGTAAACAAAAATTCAAAAATAATTGTTCAAGGTTTTACTGGTAGTGAAGGTACTTTTCACGCTACACAAATGATTGAATATGGCACCAATGTAGTTGGCGGTGTAACGCCAGGTAAAGGCGGGCAAAAACATTTAGACAAACCTGTTTTTAATACGGTTGCGGAAGCTGTTGAAAAAGCAAAAGCCGACACCAGTATCATTTTTGTGCCACCAGCATTTGCTGCCGATGCAATAATGGAGGCTGCTGAGGCGGGAATAAAAGTAATTATTTGTATTACCGAAGGTATTCCTGTTGCAGATATGGTAAAAGTTAAGGCTTATATTGATGATAGAGATTGTAGATTAATCGGTCCAAACTGTCCAGGTGTTATTACACCAGGGGAAGCCAAAGTAGGTATTATGCCGGGTTTTGTATTTAAGAAAGGTAAAGTAGGCATTATTTCTAAATCTGGTACATTAACTTATGAAGCTGCTGACCAAGTTGTAAAACAAGGTTTGGGAATTACTACTGCCATTGGAATTGGTGGTGATCCTATAATTGGTACTACTACTAAAGAAGCAGTTGAATTATTGATGAACGATGATGAAACCGAAGCTATTGTAATGATTGGCGAGATTGGTGGACAATTGGAAGCGGATGCTGCGAGATGGATCAAAGCTGACGGAAATAGAAAACCAGTAATCGGTTTTATAGCAGGGCAAACCGCACCAAAAGGAAGAACAATGGGGCATGCCGGAGCAATAGTTGGCGGTAGTGATGATACTGCACAGGCAAAGATGAAAATTTTAGCTGAAAACGGAATTCATGTTGTGGATTCTCCTGCGGAAATTGGATTAAAAGTTGCCGAAGTTTTAGGATAATCTTAAAATAAATATAAATAAACCTGTTTGGAACTTTCAAACAGGTTTTTTGCTTTTATAGAATCCATCTTGTTATTTAATTATATTATTTAAGTGATTAAAAATCTGTTTTTTATGTTAAAGTTATATTAATATAAGCAGAGTTTTAAAATTTTATAATCTAGGTTAAATATATTTGCTAAAATTTTAACAATCACCAAATTAATACTTTATGAAAAAAATTCAACTTCTTTTTGTTTTGGCTTTTTTAGCTGTTTTAACCAGCTGTAAAATAAATCCAGAAAAAAACTCTAATTATGTATCAGAAACACATGCAGATGCCAACAGTTACACTTATAAAACCGTAAAAAACGACCCTACTGGTTTGCGTTTATATACTTTGGACAATGGGCTGAAAGTATATTTGAGTAAAAATACAGACGAACCTAAAATTCAAACGTTTATTGCCGTTAGAGCTGGGTCTAATTATGATCCAAAAGAAACAACGGGCTTGGCCCACTATTTAGAGCATATGCTATTTAAAGGTACGGATAAGTTTGGTACGGCAGATTGGGAAAATGAAAAAAAGTACTTAGCTAAAATTTCTGATTTATATGAACAGCATAAAGCGGAAAATGATATTGAAAAGAAAAAAGCAATTTATCGACAGATAGATAGTGTATCCTTAGAGGCTTCAAAATTTGCTATTGCAAATGAATATGATAAAATGACAGCTTCATTAGGTGCACAAGGTACTAACGCTCATACTTGGGTTGAAGAAACGGTATATCAAAATAAAATACCCGCCAATGAGCTGGAAAAGTGGCTAAATTTAGAAAGTGAACGTTTTAGTAAACTTGTTTTACGATTGTTCCATACGGAATTAGAAGCTGTTTATGAAGAGTTCAACAGAGGGCAAGACAATGATTTTCGTAAAAAATTCTCTGCCATGTTAGCAGGGCTTTTCCCAAATCATCCTTATGGCCAACAGACTACAATTGGCACTTCTGAGCATTTAAAAAACCCTTCAATGGTTGCTATAAATAACTATTTTGAAAAGTATTATGTGCCTAACAATATGGCATTGGTTTTAGTGGGCGATCTAGACTTTGATAAAACCATAAAAATGGTTGATAGTAGTTTTGGTAAGTTAAAAAAGAAGGAAGTGGTACATCCTGATTTACCAAAAGAGTCTCCAATTACCGAACCTATTATTAAAGAAGTGTTTGGCCCAACGGCTGAAAGTATGTCACTTACATTTAGAACAGATAAAATAGGTAGCCAAGAAGAAAAATTGGTTACTTTGGTTGATATGTTATTGGCAAATAGTCAAGCTGGATTATTCGATTTAAACCTAAATCAACAACAAAAAGTTCAAAGAGCAGGTTCTTTCACAATATTTTTCAACGATTATGGTCTGCATAATATGGATGGTACCCCAAAAGCAGGTCAGTCATTAGAAGAAGTAAAAGATTTAATGTTGGAACAAATTGAAAAGATTAAGAAAGGCGAATTTGAAGATTGGATGTTAGATGCAGTTGTAAATGATTTGAAATTATCACAGACCAGACAGTATGAAAGCAATACAGCTTTGGCTAGTGCATATTTCAATGCATTTATTCACCGTCAAGACTGGAAAGACAGAATTCAGTTTTTAGATGATTTAAAGAAAATAACTAAACAAGAAGTGGTTGATTTTGCCAATAAATTTTATAAGAACAATTATGTTGTAGTATATAAAAAACAAGGTGAAGATAAAAACATTGTAAAAGTTGAAAATCCTGGTATTACACCAATTGAAGTAAATAGGGATATGCAATCAGATTTCGTTAAAAACTTCAACGCCCAAACTTCTGAAGATCTTAAGCCACGTTTTGTAGATTATAAGAATGAAATTAAAAACACGGCATTAGATAATGGACTAGAAGTTGCTTATGTAGAAAACAAAAATAATGATTTATTTGATTTGAATATTATTTTTGATATGGGTAGTGATAACAACAAACAACTATCATTAGCGGTAGGTTATCTAGATTTTTTAGGTACTGCAAGTTTGTCCCCTGAAGATGTAAAAAAAGAATTTTATAAGTTAGGTATTTCTTATGGGGTTCAGGCACAAGGAGATAAATCTTATGTATATATCTCTGGGTTAAAGGAAAATTTGGCTAAAGGGCTAAAATTATTAGAAGATTTATGGGATAATGCAGAAGCCGATCAAGAATCGTACAATAAATATGTTGCCAAAATATTAAAAGATAGGGAAGACAATAAAACCCAAAAAAGCAATATTCTGTGGAACGGATTATTTAATTACGCAAAGTATGGCGAAAATTCTCGCTTAAGAAATATTTACACAGCTGAAGAATTACGTGCAATTAATCCAACAGAATTGGTAGCCTTGGTAAAAGATTTGAAAAATTATAAGCAACGCGTGTTTTATTATGGTAAAGATGTAGAAGCAGCGGTGGCAGCTATGAATGATTATCATAAATTACCCGAGAATTTAAAAGACTACCCAGATCCTATAAAATATGAGGAAAAGGAAACAGGTGATCAAGTTTATTTTACCGATTATGACATGGTGCAATCGGAATTGGTGTTTGTTTCAAAAGGAAAACAATTTGATCCAAAAGAATTAGCAGCTTCAAGGGTTTTTAACGCTTATTTTGGTAGCGGGCTTTCATCAATTGTATTTCAAGAAATCAGGGAGTCAAAATCATTGGCATACTCAGCTTTTGCGGCATATGCTGATGCCGGCAAAAAAGACGATTCTAATTATATTTATGCCTATGTGGGTACACAAGCCAATAAATTAACACAGGCTGTTGATGCTATGTTAGAGCTAATGAACGATATGCCTAAGGCAGATAAGCAATTTCAAGCAGCAAAAGAATCTGTCTTAAAACAAATAGCTGCAGAACGTATTACCAAATCAAACATTTTTTGGAGCTATGAAGGCTTAAAGAACAGAGGTATAGATTATGATAATAGAGAAGAGATTTACAATGAGGTGAAAAAAATGACTTTAGAAGATCTTTCCGAATTTTTTAATGAGAATATTAAAGGTAACAAGTATACTTCCGTAGTAATTGGAAACAAAAAAGACCTAAAGGTTAACGCACTTAAAAAATTAGGTAAAATTAAAGAGCTAGATGTAGATTATTTATTTAATTATAAAATAACTGAGATTAAGCAATAGTAATTCCAGTTTATGGGATAAACCATCATCTAGATATATTTAGGTGATGGTTTTTTTATTTCAAGCTAAACTATTTCCTTATATTTGAATATTAAAAATATTTTAAATGAAACTATTAGAAAATAAAACCACATTAATAACGGGAGCGTCAAGAGGAATTGGTAAAGGCATAGCCGAAGTTTTTGCAAAGCATGGCTCTAATATTGCTTTTACTTTTAATGCTTCGGCAGAAGCGGCTCAAGCATTAGAAAAAGAACTACAATCCTATGGAATTAAAGCCAAGGGTTTTCAATCCAATGCCGCAAATTTTGAAGCCGCACAACAATTGGCAACTGATGTTATTAACGAGTTTGGAAATATTGATATTTTAATAAATAATGCGGGAATTACAAAGGACAACTTATTGTTACGTATATCTGAAGAGGATTTTGACAAAGTAATAGAGGTAAACTTAAAATCGGTTTTTAACCTTACAAAAGCAGTTATAAAACCAATGATGAAGCAACGTTCAGGTTCCATTATCAATATGAGTTCGGTAGTGGGTGTAAAAGGTAACGCAGGGCAATCTAACTATGCCGCATCAAAAGCTGGAATTTTAGGATTTACAAAGTCCGTAGCTCTTGAACTAGGTTCAAGAAATATTCGTTGTAATGCCATTGCACCAGGATTTATAGAAACTGAAATGACAGGAGCACTGCCCGAAGAAACCGTGCAAAGTTGGCGTGATGGTATTCCTTTAAAGCGTGGTGGAACTCCAGAAGATATTGCCAATGCCTGTGTGTTTTTAGCTTCTGATATGTCAGCTTATGTTACGGGTCAAACTTTAAATGTTGATGGGGGAATGTTAACTTAAAATATTCAGATAGTTTATTTAATGACTCAAAATACAATTTTACTAATAATACTTGCTGCCATCATTGCATTAATGATGGCTTTTTTTCAGTATTACTATAAAAATAAAAACCGTAGTAAAACCAATTTACTATTAACTTTTTTGCGGTTTTTATCTATTTTCTCTTTATTTGTCTTATTGGTAAATCCAAAGATTAAATCGAACACAATAGAAAATATTGAGCCTATACTAAACGTCTTGGTTGACAATTCAAAATCCATTACTTATGCTAACGAACAAGACAAAATAAATACATTCGTCAAGCAAATAAAGGGAGATTCAGATCTTAATAAAAAGTTTGACATAAATTATTATGCTTTTTCTGATGATTTATACACACAAGACACCTTTTGGTTTAACGATTCGCAAACCAATATTGTAAATCCACTTCAAAAGCTTCAGGCTTTGCACAAGGACAATATTGCCCCTACTATTTTAATTACCGATGGTAACCAAACACAAGGAGCTAATTACGCCTATTATAAATCAAAAAACCCAATTTATACGGTGGTGGTAGGAGACACTTTACAATACGACGATTTAAAAATTAGTCAAATAAACGTAAACTCTTATGCCAATCTAAATAATAATTTTCCTGTTGAGGTTTTTGTACAATATAATGGGGACAAAACCATAAATCAGAACTTTACGGTATCTCAAAACGGTAATGTGGTATTTAAAAAATTATTGACTTTCAGCGATAGCAAATCGTCGCAGAAAATTCAGTTCAACTTAAACGCTAATGCCGTTGGTGTTCAAAATTATAGTTGTAGTGTTACCACGTTAGCTAATGAAAAAAATACAGTCAACAACCGAAAAAACTTTAGTGTTGAGGTTGTTAATGAACAAGCTGAAATATTGGTTTTAAGTACTGTTAATCATCCCGATATTGGTATGTTGAAAAGATCGATTTCTTCAAATAAGCAACATAAAATTGTTATTGAAAATAATTTAAATAAAGATTATAAATATAAAGAATATCAATTAGTTATACTATATCAACCAAATAATAAGTTTAATAAAATATTTAAAGATATAGAGACGGCTAAAGCTCATATGTTTATTATTACGGGGCCAGATACGGACTGGAATTTCTTAAATAATGTCCAGCCTTTTTTTACTAAAAACTATGTATCCAAAAAAGAAAATTATGTGCCAATTTTTAATACAGAATATGACGAATTTATAACTGAAGATATTCAATTTTCGGAGTTTACACCATTAAAAGGATTTTTTGGAGAAGTAAAATTCAATGTGCCACATAAAACAATACTCTATCAAAGTATTTTAAATTTTGAAACAGAAAATCCATTATTGGCAACTTTTTCTGTGGATGGTAGGCGAGGGGCCATATTGTTAGGTAGCGATATTTGGAAATGGAGAATGCAAAGCCATTTACAACAAAATTCATTTCAGCAGTTTGACAATTTCTTCAACAAATTAATTCAATATTTATCTTCAACCAGAAAATATGACCGTTTAGAAATAGAATATCAGCCATTTAATTATGCAAATCAAGATATTGTAATAAAAGCACAGTTTTTTGACGCAACATATGTATTTGACAATAGTGCAAGTTTGGTATTATCGTTGACTAATAAATCTACTAATGAGAACACTAAAATTCCATTTACCCTGAAGAATAATCATTATGAAGTGGTTTTTAAAGATTTAAAGCCAGGGGATTATAGTTTTTCTGTTCAAACAGAAGATAGAACAACTACTAAGTATGGTAGTTTTAGCGTGCTGTCATATGACATAGAACAACAATTAACCACTGCCAATGCAACAGATTTAAAACTTTTGGCAGCATCCTCTGATGGATATTCTGCACATATTTATAAAACGGAGCTTTTAATAGAAAAGCTGCTACAAGAAAATCGATATAAAACCATCCAAAAAAGTAAACAACAAATACAATCTTTAATAGATTGGAAATGGTTGTTGGCACTAACATTGTTATCCTTAACTTTAGAGTGGTTTATAAGAAAATATTATGGAAAAATTTAAGAATAGAGAGGTAGCAACTACAGTTTTGTTCATATTTTTTTTAGGCGGTTTTGTTTATGCACAGCAAAAAGAATCTTTACGTGTCCGATTATGGCAAAGAGTTTTAAGTGAAGATGACCTTAAAGGTAATGACGTCCAAGATTTTTTAGACAATAAAGGTTGGCAAGAATGGGAGGAATGGGTAGATACGATGAATTCTAATGTTGTAATTGATGACACGGAAAAAGGTTATTTGCAAATTAACAGATTTTACCAACAAACCACAGCAGGGGCTTACAAAGAGAAAAATGGCAATCATACCATTTTACAAAACACAAAATTTAGGCATTTTAATAGGGGTATCTCTTCAAACAAAAATCTGGTAGGTGTGCTACCCAAAAATTTCGGAATTACAGATTTTATTTCGGATACTACCCACGTTGAACCCTCATTTTATAGTGTATTTTATATAGTAGCGGATATCCCTAGAACTGGTACGGATACACAGGTAACTATTAAATTAATTCCTTTTGGGATGTTTCACAAAGGCAATTTGCTTACTTATAAGATCAAAGAATATAATAATGAAAATAATATATTTCTGTATGGCTTTAAGCATGAGGTAATTGACAAATTAAATGATGAGCAGACCTTAACTTATTTAAAAGATAGGCAATTTGATACCATTTCAGAAAAAGATAAAGAAGTTGTCGACCAATTTATTGCCGAAGATGGTCAATTCAATACTATGGAAGATTTGAGTAAGCTGATGGTACATCTAAATAAAGTTTATAAATTATATTTCGCAATAAATTATAAGAGTATCGTTTTAGGTTGGAATCGTGAGGAGGGTAGGTTTTTTATTAAGGATCAAATAAAAAACGATAAAGAAGAACTTTCATTCAAAGAATTTTTAGAAAACGCGGAATATTACATGGCAATTCAGTAATAGTCATTGCATCTTTATGCAAAAACGAACGTCATATATTTAAAATATAGAATATGGCACATCAACATGGTCACCATCATAACACTGGCAATATAAAAGTTGCCTTTTTCTTAAATTTGGTATTTACCATTATTGAGTTTATCGGTGGTATATATACCAACAGTTTAGCGATAATGTCAGATGCCTTACATGATTTAGGCGATAGTTTGAGCTTAGGTTTGTCATGGTATTTTCAAAAACTTTCAAATAAAGGAGCTACTAAAAAATTTTCTTACGGTTACAAAAGGTTCTCGTTATTAGGAGCTATAATTAACTCCATTGTTTTGGTTGTAGGTTCTGTTTTTATTATAAAAGAAGCCATTCCGGGGCTGGTAAATCCGCAACAAGTAAATGCAAAAGGAATGATGTGGTTGGCGATCTTGGGTATACTGGTTAACGGAGCTGCGGTTTTTAAATTGAAACAAGGCACTTCAATGAACGAGCGTGTGGTATCGCTACATTTATTGGAAGATGTGCTTGGCTGGGCCGCGGTGCTGATTGCCAGTATTGTTATGCAATTTTGGGATATCCCAATTTTAGATCCCATTCTTTCACTATTGATTGCGGCGTTTATTTTATTCAATGTTTTTAAAAATATTAAAGAAACGCTAAGAATAATTTTACAGGGCACACCCAAGCAAATCTCGGTTGAAGCTATACGCAATCAATTAAAAAATATGCCTGAAATCAATGAAATACACGATTGCCATGTGTGGAGTTTAGATGGTGAATATAATTTGTGCTCATTGCATGTGAGTTTAAACGATAGTTCTGTCTCCATCAACGATACGCAAAGTATTAAGCAAAAAATCAGAAAATTGTTACATGATGATTTTGAAATTGAACACGTTACGCTCGAATTGGAATCCTCCAACGAAGATTGTGAATATAAAGATGGATGCTAAAGAGACTACTAAAATGGTTTATTAATCGTAAATTTGGCACAAAACACGAATAATCAATAACTATTAACTAATAACTAAATACAATGAGCAGTAATCAATTAAACTTCCCTAAAGCAATTTTACCAATTATATTTTTGGTAATTATCGCTATTATTTTATTTTCTAAAGCGTTTGTTACCATAGAAGCCGGTCAGGCCGGGGTATTATGGAAACGATTCGGTGAAGGTGTAGTAACGGATCAGCCTCCCATGGGAGAGGGTTTTCATATTGTAGCACCATGGAACAAGGTATATATATATGAAGTAAGACAGCAAGAAGTATTTGAAAAAATGGATGTGCTATCTTCTAATGGACTTGATATAAAATTGGATGCTTCGGCCTGGTTTCAGCCTAAATATGAATCTTTAGGTAAATTGCATCAAGAAAAAAGTGAACAATATATTGAACGCATATTATTGCCGGCAATTCGTTCAGCGGCAAGAAGTGTAGTTGGACGTTACACACCCGAACAGTTATATTCAAGTAAAAGAGATGCCATTCAAGTTGAAATTTATGAAGAGACAAGTAAAATAGTTGACGACCAATATATACAATTAAACCAAATTTTAATTAGAGATGTAACCTTACCACCAACTATTAAAGAAGCTATTGAGCGAAAATTAAAACAGGAACAAGAATCTTTAGAATATGAATTTAGATTGGTAACGGCCGATAAAGAAGCTCAAAAACAACGTATTGAAGCACAAGGTAAAGCTGATGCCAATAAAATATTGAGTGCATCTTTAACCGATAAGATATTACAGGACAAAGGTATTGAAGCAACGTTAGAATTGTCTAAATCGCCTAATTCTAAAGTGGTAATTGTTGGAAGCAGTAAAGATGGATTACCTTTGATTTTAGGAAATAACTAAACGAATATATGTTCAACAACAAAAAAAGAGGTCAATTGACCTCTTTTTTTGTTAGTTTTTTTCCTGATCGTTGACCCTAATTTTATCCTTGGTTACAGTACCTTTTTTAATGGCACGGTAGTTTTCGTAGCATTCCAAAACGGCCTCTATTATTTGAAGATCACTTGCTTTTTTTACAAAACTGTTTGAATAATTACACTCTTTAAGCAAATCATCTAGCTCTTTTCTGCTCATATCCATATAATCCATCAAAATTTCCCTACTGAATTTTTCTTCCATCATATCGCGAGAGTTATCTTGCTCTTTGAGTTTTTTCAATTTTTTTAATTCTTTGGGCTTTTTTCCAAATTTGTTATACCAAAAATCGACAGGATTAAATAGTGCCGCACCAACCCCTGAATAATCTCTTTCTTTTGGTCTGCCTATTTCATAAGTTTGTGGCAAACCTTCAATATGAATCCTTGAATAGCTATCTTTAGGTACATTCTTGGCATCTATTTCCAATACACCTATCAAGTTATGGACTTTTACGGTAACCTCATCAATATCCAATGTTTTCTCGTGAATGGCTATTTCAAGTTCATTGCCCCGTAAGAGGTCATTGGTAATTTTTAATTTAATGGATTGGTAACCAATGTAGGAAATATGGAGTGTGTCGTTGGCTTGTGCGGGGATTTCAAAATGACCATTAGTATTGGTTATTGTGCCTTCTGCAGAGTTTAAATTAACGATGTGGGCACTTTGCAAAGGCGTTTTATCGTTTACATCGATAATTCTACCTTTTAAGATTTTAATTGAATCTTGAGGGTTAAAATCTTCATTTTGAGCAACCAAAGTGCTGATACACAAAAAAAGACTAAGAAAAGTGGGTATTATTTTTTGCATAAGGCAATAATACTAATAATTAAGTAAAAAATTTTGTTAATTGTTTACAAAAAAGATACCAAATTAAAAAAGCTCCAAAAAACAAATAGCAAATTACAAATGATTTCAATAATATTTGTAATTCGCTATTTAAAATATTGGAATTTAAAAAACTGTACACATGACAGGACTTGAACCTGCACATCCTAATGGATATTAGCCCCTCAAGCTAACGCGTCTACCAATTCCGCCACATGTGCATTAAAACTATGTAAAACTAAAAAAGTTAAGCTAAAATAGCTTAACTTTTTTTTACAAATTTTGTGACCGGGCTGGGTTCTGAACCTAGTATGCTCAAGCCAACCAGAATCACTATCTTGCTAAAGTTCACTATCTATGTTGACGATTTGTGAACCTATTATAATTAATTATGTCAAAAATTCTTTCGTTGGATACAAATATAAACATTTTAGTATTCTAATTAAATTTATTGAATTTTAATTTGATTCATTATTTATCAGCTAGTTCTTTTTACTGATAGAAATAAAAACCGACACTTGCCTATCAGTCTCAGATTTCTACTGCTTAAATTAGTTTTCTAACGTAATCATTAAATTTTTAATATCATTATCAGTCAATTCAAACCATTCGCCTCTTATTCTTTTATTTGCAAATGTATCATGTAGTGCTTTTTCGAAAGCTTCGGCAATTTGTCTGATTGGAAATTCCTTTGTTGCCAGCAATACAATTGTTGGTTTTTCACTTTGGAGAGTTTTTTCGCGGTATTCGGGTTTATTTGAAATTCCAATTTTATGATAATTGTTCGTTGTATCTACCATTAAGTAAACAAAACATTTTTCATCAATCTGATTAATCTGCATAATTTCTTTATTAAATGACTGAATTGGTTGATAATTGTCAACTTCAATTTTGACAATTTTTTTGTATTCAGAAGATAGATTTTGAATCAATTCTTGAAAATCTACTTTCTTATACCAAAAATTCCCATCATCACCCGTTATAATCGAATTTGTTTTTTTAAGTTCTATTTTCCATTTTTTTAATTTGAAATTTGAAAATGTTTCTAATTCCTCGATACTAATTGGGATTTTAATCTCATTTAATAGTTTCCAATTTGATTTTAACTTTTTGGTTCGTTCTTTAATGAGAAAATTGATAATTATTTCATTGTCAAATAAAAAAGAAATTTTATCACCTTTAAATAATTTGAACTCATGGGAGAAGTAGTTAAAAACAATGAAATCTTTACCATTTATATTTTGAAAAGCAAAAAATAAACTTTCACCGGTAATCGAGATAGACTGGATTCCTGCAATTGGATTATAATCTTTTACATTAAATGGTCTTTCCAATCCACCAATGACTTCCCATTTTATAGTTTTTGTGTTTGTGAAATCATCTTTTTCGATGATTGATTTATTATAGTATTTTTCAGTTTTGGTCTTATATAAGGTGTAAATATGTTCGTTTTGTTCAATAATCCCAGACGAATGTTTAAATTCATTATCAACTTTTTTAATATGTTCAATATAACCATCGGAAATGCTATTAAGAATATATGTATAATATGTTTTGACAATATTACCACAATTGATTTCTAGAATCGGTGTATTTTTTGTAACATATTCCCCATTTTTAACTAGCCAAGAATTAATATATATAGGTTTGTCTAAGGGGTGCCATATTTTGTCAATATTTTTTCTTATTTCTGCTGGAACATCATATTCATTAAAGTAATATTTAAAGATTGGGTTTTCGCAATAATTATTAGAGTCGTCTTTTGAAAGTGGCATGATAGAAAATAGTTTTTCACCATCTTTAATGGAATCACCTTTTTTTATAAAACTTTTAAAAATACCATTTTCAGGTGCACACACAGGAGAGCCAATAGGAATCTTTTTAAAAACTGTTTGATAAAGTTTTGGTTTACCTTTTTGAATAACGACTAACGGTTGACCTTTTGTTACAAATTCATTATCTAATCTTAATACCTTATAAATTTGAAAATCTGGATATTCTAAATCGGAATTTCTAAATACTTCGTAGTCATCATCAAGAAATGATGCGACTTCAATTTCAGAATGCAATTCATCATTTGAAAAAGAATCGCTTTTAAAAAACAAATCACATTGCCTATTCTTATATACTATTTCATTTCTTATTTTGTTTGGTAACATTGGATTTATTTATTTACTTTTTTTGAACATTACAAATTTGCTAATGTAATAAGGAGGTGATAAGTATCGCCCTTTCCGAGCAAAATATTTTGTATTTTGTTTAATCTTCTTTTCTTAAGCGGATCAAAAGATTTGGTGACCTCATAAACACCCCAAGCCTTTGTTTAAGCACTATTCGTCCTGTCTTTTACATTTAGTTTATTAGTTTAATCTCTCTTAATAATTTATAAATCATTGGCTTTGTATAGACTTCCACTGGGTCAATATCCGAATTGTCGGTAGTCCCTAAATATTCCCCTGCATCAAAAGCCTCATAACAAGCCCAAGGTATTTTTCCAAAAGCGAAATTTTGGCAATAGTGGTCATTTGTTACCCAAAACCCTTGAAGATTATTCATTATACAATCCCCTTCTTCAAAATCGATTTTTCCATTCCAATAATTCAGAGCTGTCTCAATTGATAATTTCTCAATTAATCTAATTGGAAAGTCTTTTGGATTTCCTATTATTTCACCAACTTCTGTTCCGCTTAAAATCTCTTTCGATAATTTCTTTAATAATTCATTCATTCAAATTGTACATAACGGTAAATTGTAAGAGTAGTGGCGATTGCCTGATAGTTTCCTGTCAAACTACTACGCAGTTTAAGCGGGCTACAATGCTTGATGTTTAGCACTTCGTCTGTCATTACTTATACAAAATGTTAGCCATAGATTTTATTCACTTGTTTTAGTTTTAAAATATTTCTCAAATCGTTCTTGTAATGTTTTATATAAATATTCTCGAAGTGTAAATTTATCATATAAATAGTCTAACACTCCACCAGAACTTGATTTAAGTTGATATTTTACTTCTTCAATTTCTATATCATTTTCAAAATTCTCATATTGATTTTGCCATTTTATTGGACAGTCAATCGAATTAAGAAATATTTTTGTCTTAGGTAATATTTCTTCCACCGTATCTAAATAAAACATTTCGATGCTTGGTGAGTCTTGAAATGTTTTAAATTCAGAACCATATTTTAAGTTAATTATTAAAAGTTTGAATTCCGAATAATATTTGAGTTCCTGTTTAAGTTTTGGAAAAAACGATTCAATAAACATATCGTAAACTTTTGGAAGTTCTTCAAATACAAATGATAATTTTTCAAATGCAGTTTCAGGTGTGTACCAACTCCATACAAAACCTGAATCGTTTGAGTAGATTTTCTTCGGATATGGTCTACCAATATTATTGATTTTAAGATTTTGTAATAAAGTCAAAGAATCTATAATATACTTAAACGAGAAAATCTTGCTTGTATCTACTATTTTTAAATTGCAAAAGTCCATGTTTTTAAAACGAACCTTTGCCTTCTCAGTAATGCTATCTTTGTCCTTATCAAAAGTATGCCAGAAGACTTCTTCAATATCGAAATATATTGAGGAATCAATTAATGGTTTATTCTGAAAGTTATTGTATTCTTCAATCCAAATCGGCAAATACTCAGTTATTATTTTCCTGAATTCATTAACCGAAAAATTTTCTTTATCGGATATTGGTAATATCCTTTTAGCATAGTCAAAGAAATCTGTTAAATATTCAAATACAAGTTGATTACAAACTAATTTTAAACTTTGATTTTTAATGACCTCCAAAGTTTCATTCTTAATTAAACTATATGCATAATCAACTGGTTTATCTTTTATAGGATTCTCTTTATAATGGGAAGTAACTGTTCTTGCCATTCTATCACGAACCAAGGGGGGCATTGAACTAACTTCCCTAATTAACAAGTTATTATCTCCGTATTTTATGGGAATGATTGCATATGAAATTCTATCGTCGTTAAAATCAGTATAGGTGATACTGATTTTCCAAAAGCCTGAGAATACGACTTCTTTAACTGACCTAAAATCATTATCTAATGAATTATTTAAGGTATCAATAAAGATATTGATGCTTTTTAAATTGTCTTCCCCGATTGAGTGAATTGGTTTTGGGAAAATTTCAAGTATCTTATATAATTCTTCATACTTCTTTTTATAGTTCTCCTGGGTATCAGAATCGATCTTTTTCCGAATATAGGTTTCCACTATTCTTGTCCACTTTTCAATATATTCAGTATTATCTCTTGTAATTATATTTTGTTTTGGAATGTGAACTACAATGGATTCTCCTTTGATTCTCTTTCCTAAATCTTCCAAAGTTTCTCTATCAAGATGGAGCCAGTACGCTAATTCATTTTTTGCATTAACAGGGATTAGAATTACGGGCAACAAACTTGTTTCGCAATGACTGAGAAAAGGTAAATCACATTGGTATTTTGGTGATTTTAATTCGGAATCTGGTAAGGTCTTTATTTGTATTTCAATTTTCCCAACGGGATATTGTTCTTTATCCGTAATAGAACATTCACCATCTGTATTTGGGAATTTATCAATTAGTTTTGGGTCTGGTTTTATTTGATTCTTATCTAGAATATCCAATAGTTTTATTACAGAATTGTATTCTTCTGTATTATTATTTGGAAACCTTGCAGGTTTTGAATCAAATATTTTATCCATAGTTATGTTACTTTTTTAAATATCTATCCAGTCAATAACAGTTCCATCACATTCGGGTGCATTAGGACAATAAATTAATTCTTCCCCTAATTCGTTTGTGAAAACTTTGTAATTGCCAACAATTATACTAGAATCACAGTGGATACATTTTTTTCTATCAGCCAATTCTGGGACCTCCGCAAAAGGATAGCTTTCAGTCAAATACCTTTGTTTATCTTTAATCTCCAATTCTCTCATATTATTTGGTTTAATCGACTAATTTAGGAAAATCGGAACAAACTATTGGAGAATCCTTCGGATTTTCCAAGGAGGCGTTAACCAAGCAATTAATTATACAAATTAGTTTACGTTTTCTTCTAATTTTGAAATTATTGTTTTTATCATTTCAGTATTTGGGTAGTTCACATCAGACAAATCACGTTTGTTGAAAATGCATTTAACTTTATCATTAAGTTTCTCTATAAATAAATCATCAAAATGAGGTGGATTCTCTGCATTTCCGTCAGTCATATATATCTTTGTTTTACCAACTTTAGACATAATTTCTATTTGAGGAGCTAATAATTGAAACAATTTTTTGTCGTTTGTGACAAAAATTGAATTTATATCTTCACCAATTATTGTTGATAATTGACTTGAATTTCTACTAACTCTTGCGTGAAATAAGTCCCACGCTGTACCCCATAGTGCTTTTAAAGTTTTTTCTTTACCTGAGTTTTCTTTGATCATAGATCTAAAACTTGTATTTCCGCCAAAAATTTGAAATGCCAATTGGTATTCTATACCTAATATCATTTCTAATTCAGAGTTCATCCATTCAATAAAATAAACAATGTTTTCTTTTGATTTTTCTTTGCTTAAATCCTTCGATGCAATTTCTCTTATTTTTAGTAAAGCAGAATAGTGTATAAATAACTGTTCCATGATTGGAGTTGCATTTTCATTTATATTAGAATTTGAAGGAGAGTAAAAGTTTTTTGAAAAGTCAAAATCATTTTTTTTTAGTCTTTCTAATGGAAAATTGAATGCAAAATTTATTTTATTTGACATATCAATGAACTTTTCTCCATCTATTCTAAATGTCAATTTATCAAGTGATAATTCAAGTAATCCAAAAACTATGAAAGGAGGCATAGACTTTTTCTTAGAATATTTTAAAACTTCAAATGCCTTACGTCTAGATAATTTATTGTTAGCTTTTTTATTTACTACATTAACAATATCCAAGCACACAGAACTGTCTAGTACTAAAAAAGTACTTTTTTTTAAGTCTGGATTTTTTTTATCAAAATATTTAAATTCCCCAAACTCTGTTAAATAATAGTATTCATGTTTCATAGTTTTTTGCTATTATAAGCAACAGATATAGTACTTTGCAAACATGCCCAAACCTTTGTTTAACAAAAGTTATGCCCTACTTGTTAGTTTTTTTATCCCTTGCTTCTTACCACGTACTTTGCCTCCATTTTTATTATTAAATCTGATACATGTTTTTCGCTGACATCATATTTCTCGAATTGTTCATTAATTGATTTGTCAAAATGCTTAATCCAACCTTTCAAGTCGGCAAGTAATTTACTAAGACTTATTGTTTCTTCTTTAAAAATCCAACTCCCATTCTCATCTTTTTCTCGAATGACATTGGTAAATTCAATTTTTTGAATTTTTTCGTTTAATTCAAATTCTTTTTTATTTGAAATTGGCATACTTACTCCCGTTTTATTCGTGAATGAACCAGAATATATTGTCGATAGTGTAAATTTTTCAGAATCCGAATAAACCTTTCGCCAACTAAGGAAGCCAAATACGGGCAATTCAGATAGGGAACGATCATTAGAAATTCTTTCTTCCATATGTTGATTTGAATCCCTTAGGTTTTTTGCTTTGTGGAATTCTTGCAATTTTGGTTCGTTTTTATCAATTGGGAATTCTTTGCAAATTAGTTTGGCAAACATTTGGGAATTATTAACTATTGACCACACATCAAGAAAAATTCTTGGAAAATCCAGCGGTTCAATTTCATTTCTGTCGGTTAAATCAGATAGATTTTCATAAAGACGTTGACTAGATATATCACAAATATCAACACAATATCTAAGTCCATTAAAGGTAACTACTTGATTAGGTTCAAGTAGCATTGGTGGATTTCTAATTAGTGAATTAATTGGTAGAAGCATTTAATAATATTCTATTGTGTTTAAATAAGCTGTTCATTTATTTTGTCGATAAAATCTTGTAAATTTCTGTTATTTATACCTGTATATCTTTTGGTACCTCCCATTTGAGTAATGACAAGATTAGTCGTTATCTTGTCTGGTTTTAGACCAAACCTGATAAGCCAAATCAAAATTAAATAAATTGGGATTAAATAACTTATTTCCTCCCAATTTGGATTACTTTCTCCAAAAATCATAATTCCAGTAACAATTAGAAGGGTAAGCATCGCAAGAACTGAAAATCCTAGCACTTTAGAACGAAACCCACTTTTCTCTTTTTCCGTTCTTACAGAAGTTAGTTTGGATAAAGGATAATTTTCTTCACTACTTTTTGTTGTAAAAATTAAGCGATAATTTGTTAGAATTCCTTTATGGAAATCGTCTTTTGTTTTGCTGAAATAATATTCCTTAATAATTTCTTCTCCTTCTTTAATTTTCATATTTCGCTAAATTTTTTTAAATGATGAGTAAACGTATCATATTAGATAAATCTATTATTAAATATTACAAATCTAGTGGATTTTTTATTTTTTGCAGGAAATATTTAAGGCAAATAGTTTGCTATTTGCTTTCATTTGCGGTTTGCTTTTGCAAACGGGGAGAAGCAAGAGGGTAGCGTGCTAAAGCAGCGCTACTAGTATATTTTGCTTCGCAAACCCTTGTAAATTAAAGAGTTGCAATCATTTTAAAGTCGAGTTCAAATAAAGTATTTACTGTAAAAAACTCTGAAAGCCTTATAAACAGGCAATTATTTACAGCAAAACTGTAACAATTCATTAAATTTATTGCTTTTTGTATCAATTTGGAATGAGTAAAAACTACCGTATCCACTTGGGCGGATTTGGTTCATTTTTAAACTGGTGGATTCTCATCCGCATAAACCAGCCTCTAAATCCACAAGTTTAAAAACGTTTATTTTTTCCGGCTTAAAAGACTTTTTAGCCCTGCGACCATCGCGAGCAGACAAGGTTGTTTTTGTGGCAACAAAAGCACATCTTGCACTTACGCCTTCCCAAAAGCCAAATCGCTAAAATGATTTTACCTTATTACACTAGGTTCTTATTTTTTATTGAAAATTTCATCAATTTCACGGCTTCTGTGCTTAGAATTTTTAACCCTTTTCTTCCGATAGCAATAACTTTTCTATTGAATCATAAGCTTCCAATTGGTCGTCGGGCAGAATATTGTCAATTAATTCAAGTAAGGTCACAACAGCCATTTCGTTTGTATAGTAAGGCAATCTGGGCGAGTTTGACGTTCCTTCCGTCTCCAATGCCGCTATACTTGCCCTTAAAAGACAGGAAATTACAAAGCGAAGTTCACTATTGTTATTGACCATAAAAGTTACTTCCTGCGAAGGTTTACGATTGTTTTTATAATATGTCTTCCGCTTTCTTGGATTTAAAAGCCCTTTGATAGCTTCCAGTTTTTCCTTATTCGATTGTTTATTCTTTTTTTTGTTTTTCATCTTTGTAAGTTATTTTGTAAAATTTCATTAATGTAGTCTAATTTGTACTTACGATAATAGGGTAGGAGTTGGATGACCAGCTCTATGACTTTTATACCTTATCATTATTTTTCTTAACCTCGGCCATAAGTTTTCTCATTTCATCTAAATAAGTAGCTTCTTCCATTGGAATTAGGTTTTTAGCAAATTCCAAAACACTTATTACATCGGATTCTTTGTTCCTAATATCAAGGGTCATATCTATTCGTCCCTCTAAAGCGAGAATACATACGTTTATTGTAGATTTCAACGTGCGGAACAAGTTGAAATAGTCATAGACATATGCGTATTTCAGATAGTAACCTTTTCTAACACCACCTATGGGTTTTAACAATTCAAAACCATCTTCGCTCAATTCCTTAACTTTTTGCAATAAGGACTGTTCACCACTTGCCGTTTCCTCCTTAATATCAGGCTTAGCTTCTGGGATTACTGTAATTGAATGGTAAAGTTCAATATTTTTTTTGCAGGTCTTGAGTTCTGCTTCAAAGTGGGTATCCAACAGCTTTATCAAGACTTCTGCCTTTTTGCTTATCTTTTCAACTTGTTTCTTGTTTATGTTGTAATTCAGGGCATATCTAGGTTTGACATACGCTTGATTTAATTTGTTCAATAGCTTTGTCTGTTTTTTGGTTTTACGAGGGAATATATTTCCAAATGTTGTATTTACGTTTCCCATAAATGTCTGATGGTCGCTTATCAAATGTCCTGTAAAGTTTGTCCCCATTAAAAAATACTCTGCCGTTATAAAACTCTGCTCTATAGTCTGATGTAACATAAAAGCTGCTTGTCCATAATCCTGTTCTTTTAAAAACAAGTCCGCTCCTTTTTTAAAGGCCAATATCTTCTCCCTACGTTTTATGTAATTTTCATTGGCTGTTTTTATTAACAGAGAAAAATCTATTTTTTTAAATAACCAATTGCTATTATAAATAGTATAACAATAGATAAGCCTATCTTCTGTACAATGGTTTAAAAAGAATGTATTTCCATTATTCGTTTCATTTTGGATATTATGTAGCGTAAAGAACCTTAGATAACAGTCCGGATACATTTTAACACAGTCATCTAACACACCTTTGATACGTTCTTTAAACCGTTTTGCCATTTCTTCGATGATAATGGTAAAATAGTAGTTGATTGGAGATTTATTTTCTTTTATAGTTAAGTAAACATGGTTTACATTAACGCTATTAACTATTTTTGAAACGACCTCTTTAATCGTTTCTGGGGATTCTATCCTGTTTAAATTGATGATTTTTGCTTCCATCTGTAATTATTTTGTTTAATATTTACATACAATTGTTTAGAAATTCGATACTAATGTATAAAAAATATATCTATTTTCTATACAAATAGATAATTTTAACAAACGTTTGTTTATAATATCTATATTTATGTATATAAAACGCAAACATTCAAATGACAGAATTAGGGCTGTACTTAGCTAAGAAATCAATTAATAAAGCAGAAGTTTCAAGGAGAACGGGAATCAGTAAATCTAGAATTAGTCAATTAAGCTCTAACAAAAAGACAAAATTGAGAGCAGAGGAATTATATTTGATTTCTTTGGCTATTGATACGGATCCTTGCGAAATATTTAAAGAAATATTTTGTGACACTAAGCTTCCAAGATAATTACCTTACTCTATTTTGATAGAGATATTTAACACTAAAATTCCCTTTCAATATGCTTCCGATATTCTGTGAGAAGCACATTGAAAGGGAATCCTATTTTTGGCTAAAAAAATGTTTTTTGGGTTTGGGTTGGAGATTGTTGCTTTTTCGTTTCAAAAAGCTCATAGTGCGTGGAAGTATTCTAACGGCTTTTAATAATATTGCTCTACTAGATTCAATAATTTATGTTAGCTCAGTTCTGATTTAAATGACTGTAATACATCATCTTAGGAATGCTACGTTTTGTCCAAAGTTTAGTCCAATGGAATTTATACTTTTATTACAACTTTCGTTATGTTTAACTTTGTATTCCTTCGTAGATAACTTTCTATTTCATTGATAAAATTTTACCATTATTACCTACTGCAAAAATTCTATTATTTGGCGTTTTTGTAATTGATGATAATATAATCTGATTATCATTGTAATCTTTCGCCCAATCTAAACCTCCATTTTCTGTTTTAAAAATTGAACTCCCCCCAATCGCATATCCTGTAAGTTCATCGATAAATACCATATCCCTAAAATTATGATTGCTTGATATTTTATTCCAATGTAATCCACCATTTTTTGTTGTATATAAATTATTGTTTACATTTGATAAATATCCTATATTTTCAGTCAAGAAATATATTGATGTAATATTTGAATTTTCCATTTCTGATGGTAATGTAATTTCACTCCAGTTTTCTCCTCCATCGATAGTTTTATGTAATTCTCCAAAATTAACATTATCAAAATTGTTTCCACCACCCAAATAACCTACTTTATTGGATGGAAACATTAACTTATTAGCAAATCCAAACTCATTATAAACGTTATTCCAAGAATTTCCACCATCACTTGTTTTATACAATGTGCCTGATTTACAAATAATACCATTACTTGAGTCAAAAAAATGAATGTCAAAAATGGAACTTCCAAAACCACTCGAATTGCCTAATTCAACAAAGGTTTCACCACCATCCTTAGTTCTATAAATTCCAATTCTTGAGGTAAAAAAATCATTTTCGCTTAGAATAAAAACTTTAAAAAATGAATCATTTAATCCAACATTCAATGGTTGCCAATTTTTTCCACCATCTTCAGTTTTCAAAAGAGTTCCTATACCCCCACCAATAACACCAAAATTTTCATTCAAAAATTCAACATCTACCAGATCGTTGAACGTATTACTATTAACTTCAATCCATTTCTCACTACTATTAGAGTCATCACTTGAACAGCTACAAATAAGAGCTAATAAAAAAAGATACAGTTTGATTATTTTCATAGTATTAATTAGTTTTATTTATGATTCATTTTTGAGCGAAAGGTTGCATAAAATTACATTAATTAAGAATTTATTTAAAACTTTAACATAGAAATTAAGAATTCCTATGTTAAAGTTCTTTACTCTTATTCAAAAATTAGATGATGTACTTCCGATTTTTCGCCAGAAATTATTCTCAATATATATCTTCCTTTTTTGAATGAGGAAATATCAATATTTATAGATTTATCATCTATTTTTCCTTCAAGCACAAGATTTGAATTAAAACTATATAGCTTGTAAAAAGAGTTTTGGTTATTAATATTTTGTTTTTCAGCATTACTATTTTTATTTAATTTTTTTATATTTAGAATATTCGAAGTTGGGTTTGGTGAAACAAAATATTCACCTTCGCCACCACCGCCAGTTGTACAATCAACAAATTCAACTTCAAAACCGAACCAATCTGAAGTACCACAAGAATTAGTTCTTCTAACTTCAAAAACATACCATCCAGGAGTAGGCGTGTAATTGAATGTTCCCGTATTTCCCGAATAGTTTGTTGATGGGCTGTAAACAATTTGTAAACTTGGATATTTACGTAATCTCATTTGATACGTTGATCCAGATAGTTTGGGAGAAATTTCATAAGTATTTCCGGTATGGCTAGAACACCAAAAATATGAACCTCCAATTCCATTTGCAAAATCAATATAATCAACAGATGGCTTACCCACCCAAATATCTTTTCTTATACTTCCAACCCCCAAATTGGCCTCAACATAACCAGCTCCGCTAATAGCAGGATCATTGAATGGTTTTACAGTAATACTAGAACTAGTAGACGATATAAGTTGGAGGTTCCATGATGTTTGCCAAGAAACAGCATTAGCATTTGATAAATTGTAAGTTTTTGATACGTTGTAACATATGGTATCATCTCCAGATATTTCTGCATTAGTTTGACAATTGTTATTACCTACCCCAACTGCATACCAAGATCCACAAACCGTGACGGATTCAGTTGAATTCGCTCCATATAAATCTTCAGCTGCTTGGATTGTAAAGGCTCTCGCTTGTTGAAAATTAGTTGAAGAAGTAAAATAGGTAGTTTGTACCCTATAAACAATTTTGGCTGCTTTTTCTTTTCCAATTCCTTGAATACTAAAAGTATCATTATTATCATTAATTTCGTCTGTCGAAGAGCTTCCTTCTGCTAAGAGATAAAACCAATGATTAAAAACGCCACTATTTGTATGAACACCACAATAATCATTAGCATTGCTTGGGGTTCCACAATTCGGGTTACTCCAATAAGTTCCTCCATATGTATCAGGTTGACTATGAGATTTTGGGTTAGACATGGATCTAATAGTAAAACCTATATCCTCTCCTAGTGAATAAGTTGACTTACTGGGTTCTGCGTAAAATTCCACCATTGCTCCCCAAACATCGCTAAGTCCCTCATCAATAGCCCCAGACTCTCTGTTATACGTCAAATTAGATGTGAATTGATCTAGGCCATGACCTATTTCATGACCTATTATATCTATTGATACTAGTGGGTTAAGTGTTGTTCCAATTCCATAAGTCATTTTACTTCCATCCCAAAATGCATTATCGCTATTAATATATCCTAAGCCCGTTAAATCAGCGTTAACATAATTTTCTAATTCATACCCATTATTATTAATACTATTTCTATTATGCTTATTATAAAAATAATCATATGTTTTTATCGCTCCCCAATGTGCATCTAGTAGTGCATTTTTGTTATTTGTATTGTTATATTCAGAATTTGTCCAATTATTATTATTATCGGATAAATCTGAGGCGTTAGTATAGTTACTTCCATTATTCATATCGAGCGTATGAATTCCATTTCCTCGTGTTACATCATTTAATATATATTCAGAGCCTACTTGTTCTGTTTCGATTGTTCTTTGTCCACTATACCTTGTGTCCGCAGGACCTCCAACATGTTTTAACAACGCGTCAACGAGAATAATTTCACCTGAAGAAGCATCTACATAATAGTGATTTCTACTAATTGGATTTATTGCATAAATATCGAATTTGTAAGCAAGTGTTGGGTTAGATTCTTCGAAAGAATAGTCCTTATCTATGACTACCAATTCACCTTTTGGGTAATTAGTAGCATCCGAATTTTTTTCCTTCATTTTTATCATTTCTTCGTAGGCAGGGTCTTCCCAAATATATTTATCAGCACCAACATGGTTTAAAGCAAAATTGAGAGCTGATTTTTCTGAAATTTTAGGATTAACATTTAGATCTTTAATCGGAAGATATTGACCGTTAAATACTTTCAACCTACCGTTATTAAAGACGGTGTTTATAATACCAAACTGTACTTTTAATCCTTTATAGAATTGTTGTAATTTTTCACTTTTCAATCCAGAATCATTGATTGTCGAATTTTCAATGTATTTAAAATCAATACTATTGTCCGCTTCATATACGGTTTTTAAAAATGATTCAACGGTTTGAACTTCATCTGAAATAGTTGTTTCATTTAATTTAACAAAGTTTGGTTTTCCATTTTTATCTCTAGAAAAGATTTCTTTTTCTTTTACCTGAGAAAAAATACTTGTAAATGCTAAAAAACTAACTAGAAGTGTAATTTTGGCTTTCATGTTGCAATGTTTTAGATTATAATTAATTATTCTTAGAGATTGAATGAAAACCTAAGAAAGTCTATTTTTAAGTGAGATAAAAGTTTAATCTATTTTCTCATCTATTTGAACTAACTAATTCTCATTCAATAATTCTTACTTAATAATTCAAGTCAATTATAAAATCTTAGGAATTTTTAGAAATCGCCCATTTTATTAGAACAATTGCAAATAAATTATAAATAATATTTGAACCTTTTAGTTTTATAAAATTGACAATTTTTTATATTAAGATCGATTATAAAATTATGTAGAATAAATTAAAAACATGAAGATTTTCCCACCCAAACAGTACGGTTTTCCCTTACTTTTTGGACATTATTAATGTTAATCACAAGAATCCTATTTCCTTTGCCTTAAGGACTAAATCCCTGTCACTTTCAACATTAAAAGTTTCTTTTAAACGCCGTCGTCTTTTTTCAACACCACTAAGTTTTAACGGGATATATTTAGGAATATCTTTCATTCTAGTAGCAATGGACAATTGATACAATAATTTTATATCAATAGCATCAAGTTTGTGCGTTATTTTTCTTGTTTTTCTAAGTATTTCTGCAACAGTATTACAATAGTAAGTTTCTCCTTTAATAATTTTTAGTATTACTTCTTGGAACATATTATGATCAGTCGTGCCATCTTTTATCAAAAACCCTTCAGGATTAATATTTTTAATTATAGAATCTATTCTAAGACCATCGCTATAAGATGTAAACACAATAATTTTGGCTTTTGAATTGTAATTTCTTATTAAGACACCTACTTCTTCTCCAGACTTTCGTTCACCACCTCCTGATTTTCCAAGATTAATGTCTAAAATGATGAGATCAAAGACGTCAATATCTCTGGCTTCTTTGATTTTAGTAACGGCACTTTCATAATCCGAAGCTTGTTCAACAATAAATCTTAGAGATGACTCTTTTTGAGATAGTATTTTGATAATCATTTTAATAGCATCTGCTAAAAATAGATTATCCTCAACTATTAATAGCCTATGCGAATTTTTAGAGGATTTATCTTTTATTGAATTTTTCATGACAATTAAAAATTACAACTTTAACAAGAATATTAAAAAGAAAAACATATTGGAGTTTGTTAAATTTAGCGACAATTAATTTTTTTTGAACAAAAAAATCATAAAATTTACCTGTATTTTATGAAATATAATGACGTGTTAAAGATATAAAAAAGGCATAAATTATTTGAGAAAACGCCCTTTTTTTTATCGGATGTTTTCCCTAAAAACTTATATATTGATTTCATCATTATTTTTATTGTATTGTTATAAGAGATTATCCTTCTATTCATTGCAGATTGAACCCTTTTTTTTGGTCGACATAAGTTTTCGCATTTCATCTAAATAAGTGGCTTCCTCTGATGGGATTAGGTCTTTAGCAAATTCCAAAACATTGATTACATTAGATTCTTTGTTCCTAAAATCTAAGGTCATATCTATTCTTCCCTTTAAAGGGAGAATACATACGTCCATTGTAGATTTCAACGTACGGAAAAAATTGAAATAGTCGTATACAAACACGTATTTCAGATAATAGCCTTTTATGACACCGTCTATAGGTCTTAATAATTCAAAACCTTCCTCGCTCAATTCCTTAATCTTCTGCAATAAGGACGGTTCAATGTCTACCACCTCTTCATTAGTGTTGGGTTTAGCTTCTGGGATTACCCTATATGAATGGCACAGTTCAATATTTTTTTTGCTGTTCTTGAGTTCAGCTTCAAAGTGGGCATTCAATAGATTGACCAAGACTTCCGCCTTTTGCTTATCTTTTCAACTTGCTTCTCCCTTAGATTCGCAAAGTCATTTACATAGAGGTTTTTTATATCATTAGTTAACCCTATTTCGATGAGTTAGCTTCTATACGGGAGAACCCTCAATAATTGTAAATAACAACCAAACCGATAAA